>CAZVWZ010000093.1:0-5569 GCA_964631195.1 uncultured Desulfurococcaceae archaeon | reverse complement strand
GATTTTAACGTGTATAGAGTAGAACAAACACCTTCAGCATAAGTCGATCAGACATAACCATAGATAACGTTCTTTATCTTTATTTACAGCCTTATTATAGCGGAAAGTGAACCATTTTATTCCCTCCCCCAAATAATTAATTTATGGTGAACCCTATGTCTATGTCTGTTCATCAATCCCCTAAATATCTGTCTTAACTGATTATCTATTCATACATAATTTAGAGTACTAAAATGCTTATATAAAATATATGCATTTAATTCTTCACAATACTTACTAGAGTGTCTTTTAATGGAATATTATTACTATTTATAATATACTTCTTTAGAGATTATATCCATGTCTCTTATTAAGTTATAGTGATATAAGTATAGATTGGTGATACATACTATACTTTTCGACTGGGGAACATATAATGCATTGAATACATTGCCAAAAGCTGCTATGCTTGGTATGAGGCTTACAGAGATACCACCATGGGACTTCTCAAGGAGGATGCGGGGCAGGGAATACTTTGGATCATATAGTGACTTTGCAGGTAAGGCATTTACTACTATAACTGCTCATGCCCCGTATTACAATCTAGTGAGTGATAGCCCAGAAATTGCTAGTAGAATTATAAAGATCATAGGTTCTGCAGTTAAAAGAGCTTCAATGGCTTGTGCAGAGGTTTTTAATTCACATATTGGTTGGAGGATCTATATGGATCAATTAGATCTAGATACTGTTGCTGATGTTGTCAAAAAGCTCCTTGAAAATACACTTGGGGCATGTATATTAGCCTTGAAACAACTTGTACTAGAAGGCAGATCGGTAGTCTTGATGAGATTAAAGCTATCATAGAGGCTGTTACGTGTTATTCCAAGTCTACAGCTAGAGAACATATTTATGTATGAGAAGAAAATTGATCAACATGGAGACTTCATATAAGCCGATAAAGAGACAAATAGAGATTTCTGGCTAAATATATTGAAGAAAGCATTTGAGATAAGCCATAGATTCTTAAGCCTAAGATATAGCCAAGTTACTGGCATATACTTTGGAAGAAGACTTTTGAAGAAGAGAGTGCCTCTTGGAAAGGGATATCCTAGTTTAGGGCCGCTAACTGAAGCATTAGCCAAGTTCATGGTTGAAGAAATTAGAGATAAGAACATAGCTATTAGAATACATGTTATCTATACTGGACCTCCTGAGACAAAATATGAGATTCTATAGTAATGTACTCCGAGATCATGCAAAAAGCTGTGCAACATATAGTTTTTCAAGACATCTATAATCCAGTAAACATTATGATCTTTTAGTCATGTATAAAGAGTAAACTTAGGAAAGCTATTAGGCCAAGAGATTACCAGTTAGAGGCTGTAAAATGGGCTTTGGATAAAGATGGTGCAATTGTTGTTATGCCAACAGGCCCTGGTAAGACATTGATTGCTGCACTATGGATTAAAGAACTCATTAGTAGAGGAGTTGTCAAGCACGTACTTGTTCTAGAACCCACACCTATACTTGTTGAACAAACAGCTAAGTATATACGTGAAGTTATTAGCGCTAAAGCGGTACCGATCCATGGCGAGACACCCAAGAGTAAACGCGTTAGCTTGTGGAAGAAGGCTTTAGTGGCTGTTGCTACACCTGAAACTGCATTAAGCGATCATAATATCGTTGGTGGAGAAGGTTTTGACGGGGTCGTTGTTGATGAATGCCACCATAACCGGTAAGGATGCATATGCAGAGTTTATGAGGAGAACCATATTTAGGAAAAGACTTGGTCTTTCAGCCTATATACCGAGGAGTAGATAGCCTGAGATCGAGAAGTATATCGGCGAGATCAGAGTTTGGAGTTGGAGAGTTAAGAGAATTAGGAAGTATGTACCTCCATGGATAGGAGAGATCTATGAAGCCGAGCTAAATGATGCTGAGAAAAAGTTCTTGAGGCCTTAGAAGAGACTAGAATGGAATATGCTGGCAGGCTTCGTGGGTTAGTAAATACTGCTATACGTTGGTTTGTACGTGATAGTGCACTTGCCCTCCATGAGGGCCTTGAGAGAGACTAGTCTTGCAGTATTATTGAGTCATATAAAGCCTCTACTCTATAGCCCTGGTATAAGGGATCTTCATAAACTAGATGCCTTGGAGAGAGTTTTAAAGGATCATAAGGGTTTTAAGAAGGCTATAGTCTTTGTTGATAGAGTCGTTGTTGTTAAAGCTCTTATAAAGTTGTTGAGGAAGTACTAGCCTATAGCAATCTATGGTAGGACTAAGATGAAAGTTGATATACGTAGAGTTTTAGAAAAGGCTCGATCAGGGAATGTCAAGCTCATAATAGCTACTTCAGCAGGTGAAGAAGGACTTGATCTCCCAGAGGCAGATCTGCTTATTATATGGAGCAATGTAGCTAGTCCTCTAAGGTTTATCCAAAGACATGGACGAATAATCAGGCTTACTGGTATACAGTCTCTAAAGTTCGTAGCATATATAGTAACACCAAATACACCTGACATGGATACTCTTTTAGACTCTATAGAGATTGCACGGAAAAACAGGCATTGACATACCAGTTGATAAAGAGGCCGTTGAAGCTTTATGGAGAAAAACTACTAGAAGCCATGTATTAACTTTACTAGAGGGCAGAGCTTTACCTGCTGAACGGATCTCTGAAATAGCCGATATGCCAATCGATCTAGTACATAAGGCTCTCCATAAACTTGGCGAGAAAGGTGATGCGGGCTATATTTACACCTATCTTAGTAAGACCTATTTTACAACATATGATCTAAGTATATTAGGAGATGAGTTTAATGAGTATATAAGACCTGATCATTCTCTTGAAGCCAAGATCAAGACATTTGTTGATAATAGAGAACTAAGAGCTGTAACTGGTAATTACAATAAGGCTCTACATAGGCTTAAGAATATACTTAGTAAGTATGGTTCTATAAAGGGAATTACAGCAATACTTCAAGTGCCATTACCCACTGGGGCATTACAACAGGTAATCTTACATTATACATTTACTATTAATAATGAAAATGTACTTGAAATAGTAGTTAGAAATATCTATTCAATTAGAAAGTATCTAAAATATATCAAAGATCCCTATTATTTCCTGAGGTTACTAACCACCCATTTCTGGAGTTAGAAATACTATTCTACTACCATTCTCCAATGGATAATTTAGATGAGATATGGATACACCGTCAACGATTATATTAAACCATAACCTCCCAGAAAGAATGCCCTCTCCAACTCTTCTATTAATTTTATCTCTTATAGTGATCACTAGATCCTTTAATATAGCATTACCTGATAACTCAAGTTTTGTAATCCTATGTTTATCTCCAACAAGCTCGCCAGCCCTATGTAGAAATAGTACTGTCACTTTTATTGGCATTTGCCTATCACCACGTAATTCACCACTAAAATATGTATATACAGAACAGCGTTATATTATTAAAAACCTAATAGCCAATCTAATCTATCCAATCACCGGTCTCGATCTTCTCAGGAATATACCTATCAGCCAGGAACTTCAATCCTTTACTAGCCATAGCCTCTATTTCAAGTTTAGCTAATGTTTGAAAGAATATACACATTTCACGAATCCACTCTGGTTTGCGGAACCATGGATATCCTACCAAGCCCTCCTTTTTCTTCCTAATTTTAGATTTCATCTCACGATCCTTTAAGCACGCTTCAGCAATATCATAGCCTACAAGTTCAACAGCTCTCTCGATATCTTTTGGTTTAGCCTTAATAATGTAATTCTTTCTTTCACTTTCAGATAAGTACGGCTTCTTCCTAGGCAATTTACTTATTTCATCAACAAGTATTCCCTCAATATTCTTAAATTTCCTCAAATACTTCCTTATAATATCGTCTCCAAATACATCACTCATCATTACACCGATGAATTTAGCATCTGAAGTTGCTAATCGCTCACTCTCGTAGGATAAAGTAATAGATCCTATCTTAAATACGCTATAGATGTAGAATCCATAAGGATCACTATTATGATAGACTACACCATATGAGCCAATAAATGAGTTTGTAGAGGGTACTGCAAAATCATATACATAACCACTATAATCTTCTTCCTCAATACCGATCACTTTAACCAAGACAATATCTCCACTAGACACAATATTATAATCACTCGGTAATTTACCAACCCTATCAGCTACTCTCTTCAATTTAATCTTTGATATAGTCTTTGACTTTGGAGAATAGCTTACTAATCCTCTGTTCATCAATTTAATAATTACCCTTTTAAGATCATTATTAATAGGAATACCGTAGGTAGGCTCTGATGTAATATTATATTCTTCGATGTTCTCTCTATCAATTAAGTATCTATATATCCTTGGTGGAGTTCTTAAAGGAGACTTGCCTATTCTAATAATGTTATCTTCTCCATTAGATACATATGTTGGTAGAACCCCTAAGGATAATAATAGATTGAATACCTGTTTACATAATATCCTACTTCTTGTTGAATAGATGATGTCACCATACTTATCAATGTACCCATCACCATCGATCAAACCCTTTATATATGATAGGATTATTCTTGGCGGCGCATTAATAATTATATCCGGTACCTTTTTTGAACGAGCTCTACCAGTTAATCCAAGCTCTTTAAACACTATGTATAGTATTCTAGAACCTATTGTCACACATAATTGGTTTTTCTTACCCCGATCTGTAATTCTAGGTTCAACATTGAACTTTTCTCTAATAATTCTAGCTAATCTCCTAGCTTTTCTATGCTCATGTGGTCCTAGGTTAAACACTAAATATTTACCTCTATAAGAACTACCCTCCGCCGTAAATATACCCAATAGCCATGCCAGATCCTCATCAACGACTATTTTGACCGGGATTACATTCTTTGATCTAGACAATAATATGTAACCATTATTGTAATGTGTTGTATTGGTTATACTTTTTAACTCAATAACAGCATTACCTGCATGAACTCTAATTGTTCTCTCCATACTAAATCTCTTACTAGGACTATCTCCTCCCTTAATATATTCCTTTAGGATCCTTAAGACATTTATCTCTGGTAACTTGTCTGAACCATTTAATGGAGGCAATTTATCGGCTACAACAATATAATCCCCAGGTCTTATATCTTTAGCCGGAATAACCATGATCTCTCCATCTCTAAATATAAAGAGGGAATGTGCCTTTGTTACCCTAATACATCCTCTACCTTTAGTCTTGATCTTAAGAATTTTATCCTTTATCTTATGCCTATATATATAGCCTATTCTTGACCACTTAATTAATCCAGTCAACGGATCCCAGCTAGGCACTTCCATAGCAACAAATACTCTCTCCTGCTCTTTATCGCTGAAGTATTTACCAACAAGCTCCTCTATAGGACCTATATAAACTTTCCCAGACTCACTATCCCTAATTATAACTACTTCGTCAGCAGGTATACTATCTGTTAAGATATATACAGGTAGTTTAAGTTCTTCACTGAGTCTACGGACAAAGCGTCTTGTGGCACGATCTGGTTGACCTGCACTCGTGATCAATATAGCTTTGTATTTTCTCCAAA
>CAZVWZ010000092.1:0-5574 GCA_964631195.1 uncultured Desulfurococcaceae archaeon | reverse complement strand
ATCATAGTACCAGGAGATCCATTCATAGCCACGACTCATGATGCTATCAGAATTGAGGCTCTGGCCAATGGTGTAGATGTTAAAGTAGTTTATGGTGTAAGTATATATTCTCTTGCTCCTAGTGCTACAGGTCTACAAGCATATCGTTTCGGCAAGACCGTTACACTAGTATATCCCCATGGATTTAAGCCATATAGTGTTATTGAGACCATATATAATAATATGGATCTAAGGCTACATACACTTGTTCTTCTAGATCTAAAGCTTGAAAAGGGAATTGCTATGACAATAAAGGAAGCTATAGAGATACTTTTAGATCTTGAAATAGAGTATAGTGGTAGTAATAGATTGAGAAATGTAGTAGCTGTAGGACTAGCTCAAGTGGGTACAGAGAATGAATATGTTAGAGCAGATCTACTGCCTAATCTAGGTAATTATGATTATCCTCCACCACCACATAGTATTATAATAGTTGCTGATCCTCATCCCATGGAACTTGAGGCTTTACACCTAATATGTAATTTACCTCAACATATTTACGAAAAGTTCAGTAGGATATCCAAACATGATTCGAATGTGATCTTCTGATTAGGTGCTTATACTTACAGCAATAAACTTATATTTCTAGATATTTACTATATGGTTAGGGTATCCATATGGTGGATAAATATAAGACTATATTAGTCACTGTAATAATTGTCGTAATAATTTTAGTTTCAGTACTGGTTTACTTTAAGTATACTGTTCCAGCTGAATATAATATTCCTAGTGAACTAATAATAGTCGATGCATTAAGCAGAACTGTATCATTAAATAAAACACCTGAGAGAATTATATCATTGGCTCCAAGTATAACAGAGCTGGTATTCTTGCTCGGTCAAGAAGATAAGCTAATAGGTGTTGATAGTTTTTCATATAATTCATCCTATCTTGGGATTAGCTATTATTGTAGAGAGCATAATATCTCTGATGTAGGAGGTTATTGGTGGAGTACAATAGATATTGAAAAAATTATATCATTAAATCCTGACTTAATCCTAGCTGATATGGGTGCGCATATAAAGCTTAATCAAACATTCTATGAGTATGAATTAACGGTCATATATCTTCATGGCGGAAGTTCTTCATCTATAAATGATATATATAGCGACATAGATATCATTGCTAGTGTATTCGACGTTGAGGATAAAGCTTCTGAGTTAAAGAACAATATTTCATTAAAGGTTGAAAATGCAGAGCAATATGCTATTAAGAATTGTTTGAATGGAACAAGAGTGCTCATAGTAGTAGGTTTCTATAATGGTATATGGGTTTCCGGCGAACAGACGTATATAGATGATCTACTTAATAATATAGGACTAGATAATGCTGCTGAAGTAACTGGTTGGAGTATAGCAAGTATTGAGGATATAGCAAGATGGGATCCAGATGCCATAATCATCGCGTCTATGGGAATAGATTATAATGTAATAAATGAATCTGGACTGCCATTGCTTAAGAAACCAATGATCATACTTAATAGTACAGAAACAGATATTCTTGTAAGACCTGGGCCTAGATTGGGTGATGCTGCATTACTAATAGTGTATAAACTGTTCAATGCTATTGGTGGATGTAAACTTGTTTAGAAGGTATGTTTACTTTTTTACGTCATTAGTAACTATTCTATTATTAATTGGAGTGGTATACTATGTCTCACTATATTATGGTCTAAATGAAGTACCTCAACAAATTATGGATAAAATATTATTATATAGAGAGACTAGATTAATAGTGGCTTTATTATCAGGGTTAATTCTAGGATTTACTGGCTCATTTCTTCAATCAAGTCTTAGAAACCCACTTGTAGACCCATATATTCTAGGTATAGGAGGTGGGGCATTATTTGCTACATATATGTATCATTTATTCTTTAAGATAACTAATCTATATTGGGGAGCTTTAATAGCTTCCGTTGGAGGCTTAACAGCTTTAGCATTAACGCTGGTTATTGCAGAAACTATCGGCGGATCCGATGTAGCGTACGTATTATCTGGTATTGGAGTATCTAGTATGTTCTCTGGTTTATCTATAGCCATATACTATATAATAATATCGGTTAATCCTGCTGCATCATATGTATATACATTGCTTATAGGTAGCTTCATTAATGTGACACCATCACGTATACCCATAATGTTTTGGTCATTACTATTTCTTATAATATCATACTTTGTATTTTCAAAGCCATTAAATGCATTGGTTATAGGGGATGATTATGCAAAACAACTTGGATATGATCCAAGATTTATAAGAAGGATAATAACTATTTTGTCGGGAATAACAGCTTCTATAGTAGTGATGGTATCTGGTATTGTAGGATTTATAGGGCTAGTATCTCCTCATATAGCTCGTTTAATCATTAAATCAAATGATAATAGACTTGTAATTCCAATATCTGGTTTAATTGGTTCACTATTACTTATTTCAACAGACAATTTCTCTAGAATTATTTTATCTAGTTTATTTGGAGAAATTCCTGTTGGTGCTCTAGCATCTTCTTTTGGTTCTCCATTCTTTTTATTTCTATTGATAAAAAGATTTAGGGGAAGGGTTTAATGACACTTGACAGAGTTGTCTTGGATAATGTAAAAGTTGTTTATAAAAAAGGGAAAATAATTGCTATAAAAAATGCTAATATAGTTGTTAAAAGAGGAGAAGTTTTAGGAGTTATCGGACCTAATGGTGCTGGTAAAACAAGTCTATTAAAGGCTATTGCAGGAATTATTCGATATAATGGATTAATATATATTAATGGTTATGAAGCCTCTCATACGCCACATAAAGTTATAGCGAGAATACTATCTTATGCTGGAGATATGGATATTCCCGAGATGTTGTCATTAACAGTACTTGATGCAATATTGACTTCGCGGTATCCTATATCAAAAAGCTTCTTTGAGACAGAAGAAGACGTTAAGAAAGCTTTGGAAGTATTGGAAACATTGGGAATATATGGGCTTAAGGATAGAAGGCTTGATGAACTAAGTTCTGGTGAAATGAGGAAGGTAATACTTGCCATGGCTTTGGCGAGAGAACCTGTGGTTATTTTACTGGATGAACCCGATGCTCATCTGGATATGAGCTCAAAGATTGTAGTTTCAAGGATTATTAGAAAACTTAGTAGAAGATCAATAACTATCTTCACAACCCATGATATATTGTTCGCTATTAATACAGCTTCAAAAATTGTATTGCTAAAAGATGGTGAGATTATTGGCTATGGAACTATAGATGATATTGTTAAAAAGGATCTGTTATTTAAAACATATAATACTAAATTTAAAATACTCTTAGATCCTGATACTAAGAAGCCTGTGCCTATTCCTTTCTACGAATGATCTCTAGTGCTTCATTTATTGATACTATTTTAGCACCATAGATCTTCTCCATAAATTCTAATGCATATTCATGATCTTTCCTACTAAATGCTGCAACAGCATCTTTTACAACAGCAATATTGTATCCATAATAGAAAGCATCTGATGCTGTATGTAATACACAGATATGTGTATGGATACCTGTAAGTATAACCGTATTTATTCCTAGATCCCTTAATAACATATCGAGGCCTGTATCTCGAAAACCACTATAAGTACGTTTATATAGTACAATATCTCCATTCCGAGGCTTTAGATCATCTATGATCCTGGCTTCAGGTGAACCAGCTAGAGCATGCGGCCCCCAGATCTTAAGCTCATGATCGTGGGGTAGGTGGTTATCAGCTACATGTATTACTGGTACACCATATTTATGGGCTTCCTCGATAAGCTTCTTAATATTTGGTACAATAGCTTGAGCATCAGGGCTACGAAGCCTGCCATAGACAAACTCATGAAGCATATCTATAACTATAAGAGCAGGTTTCACAATACTTCACCTAGTTCTAATTAATGGATAAGGGATATAATAGAGATTATTATAACAAAATATGTGGGTATGATGAACGACTTCGGAACAGAGGATATAATCTATCCTATGAAGAACCGTGTGAGGGCTGAATTCATTAATATAGAAGCATTCTATGATAACCATGGATAATTATTTAAATTTATTTGATATAAATTTTAGGCTAGTATATCGATTAGGAGATTATGGTGGCTTCTAAATATATGGTGTTAGGTGGTTCCTCAGGTAGATATCTAGCCATTATGGTTTCTAGATTATTGGGTATAGATTATGGAAGTACTGTTATTAAGAAATTTCCGGATGGGGAGACATATATAAGGATAGTTGGTGATATTGCTGGCAAAATCGTTATCTACATTAACTCGTTACAACCTAGTCCCAATGATAAGATTGTTGAAACTATATACACGTTATATACGTTAAAGGATCTTGGTGCTGATAAGATCTATGCATTTATACCTTACATGGTTTATGCTAGGCAAGATGAAAGATTTACAGCTGGAGAGGCAGTTAGTATTAAAGTATTAGCTAAATTATTTAGAGATATAGAGCTTGAAGGGATCTATACTATCGATATGCATCTACATAGGATTAGTGAACCGAGAACTCTATTTGGCGATAACTTCTATAATCTAACAGCTATACCTTTGCTAGCTGATTACGTCAGAAAACACTATAACCTGGATAAACCTATAGTCATAGGACCTGATGAAAAATCTCTGCAATGGTCTAAGATTATGGCTGATTGTTTAGACGGCTTGGAATACGATGTTCTTATTAAGAAGAGAATTTCTGCTGAGGATGTTATTATTGAAGCTGCTAATGTAGATGTAAGTAATAGAGATGTAATTATCATTGACGATATAATTAGTACGGGTGGCACTATGGCTGAAGCACTAAAGGCTCTCTATAATCTTGGAGCTAAAAAAGTACTTGTGACATGCGTCCATGCACTACTTGTTGGAGAGGCTTATGAGAAAATACTATCGCATAATCCACTTGACATGATTGCAACTGATACAGTTTTAAGTCCAATTAGTAGAGTATCTATTGCGCCGCTTATAGCAAAGGCTATAGAAGAAGATATTATGAGCTAGCCGCTTCTTGTTCTTTAACTATTTTTAAGAGTATAATAAATGATATAATTTCTACAACTATCACATATATTATCAAATAATTTTTCCACTTATTATTTAATAGGATGCCTATAAGAACATTCCCAATGGTCCACGAACTACCGAATACTAATCCATATAATCCATACGCATATGCTCTTGATCCAGGTTCAACTAGATCTGCTATGGATGCCCGCATCACGGTCTCATATATCCCCAACAAAATACCCCACGCAATACTCATAATAAATAGTGTTTGAATCGATATACTTGTAAATAGTAGGATAATTAATACTGGTAATAATGGTGTTATTAGAAGTATTTTGAGCTTAATCTTATCATAAAGAAAGCCTACTGGCAATGCTGTTATTGCATCAGATGCCATTGCTACCAGGTATAATGATGCTATAAGGTATTTACTAATAATACCCAGTTGCTCAATATAGTATGATACTACATGCCAATGTATAAATCCCATTGATAGGAACATCATTGAAGCTATATAGAGATA
>CAZVWZ010000091.1:0-5577 GCA_964631195.1 uncultured Desulfurococcaceae archaeon | reverse complement strand
GTGTAAAATAAAATACTAAAATGAGAGTATAATAGTATCGCTATTATTCTAATATACCTCTTTTACAAGACTATACTAAGCATATTACCATGAGTGTAAAAGTCTTTTATATAGAAATGCTATAACCTTTATCTTTACTCTTACTCTAAGAAAATTAATTAGTTATCTTTCAACGGAGATAATGTTAACTCAAATCCAGATGGCTATTAAAAACTGTCAGAAAGTAAAGATGCTAATATTCACTTAGATGTAAAGCTAATTGTTCTTTTATGTAAACTTTTTCTCGTCCTACAAAGTATTCTTTTACTAAGTTTATCCAATACTTTGCATTATATATGCATCCTGGATCAGGTGCCAGTGGATCTCCGAAGTATCCATAAGCTCTTGCTCTACAACCGCCACATATATTTCTATAAGGGCATCTATTACAGTATCCTTGAAGTTTTCCTCGGTCCCTAAGTGATTTCATTAATGGTGATGTAGTCCATATTTTCCAAAAGCTTTCCTCTCTTAAATTACCTACGGGTATAGGCATGAATACACATGGTATTAGTGTTCCATCTGGTTGTATCCCAGCATATATTCTTCCAGCTCCACATCCTCCTATAAATTCCGCTAAAGCCCTTACTATAGGATCACCGCCAACGTAGAAGTGTGTAGGAGCAACTTCTCTTCCACTACTTAGCTGTAATGCTACTCTTCCATATTGTGGAGAAGTACATATTATTTCTAGTTTGCGCTTTCTCATCTCCTTATATATTGTTCTTAAGAACTCTTCTCTTTCAAAGGGATCTAGGTCAAGCCATAGATTTTCCTTTGCTCTTCCAGTAGGAACAAAGTTGAAGAATACTACTCTCTTAGCACCTATTGATTCAGCTAAGTCTAGTATGTCTTCTACTTCACCTAGGTTTACCTTAGTTATCGTTACAGCCATAGCATGGTTTAAGCCAAGTCTTACTGCATTTTCTAGAGCCTTTACCGCTCTATTCCAAGACCCATTTACTCCTCTAAACCAGTCATGTTTTTTAGGATTAGCGCTATCAATGGATACCTCAACGTATCTTAAGCCAAGCTTCTTAGCTTTTATAAGCTTTTCCATGTCAGCGAAAACCCATCCATTAGTTGCTACAGCAGCATACATTCCTCTTGAAGCTATCTCATGTAATATTGTATAGAAGTGTGGATGTATTGTAGGCTCACCACCACTTAGAGCTACTGCCGCTAGATCAGCTCTATCCAACTGGTCCACTACCATAAGCTTCTCTTTTAAGCTAAGCTCATTCGGTAATGGCCTACTAGCCCTCTGGTAGCAATGCTTACATCTAAGATTACACATGTTAGTGAAATTCCATACTATTAGGAATGGTGCAGGGAGCTTTTGTGGTACTGTAACTCCATATAAACCTAGACCCTTTAATACTAGTGTTACTCCTCGACGAAGAGCAGGATCTTTAAGTGCCTCTATTACTTCCTCTTCTCTTCCCTTTAGAAGCTTTATTCCAAGGCTAATAATATCATTTATTAATACTCTAAAAAGCCTTGTTGTAATCGGACATGTTAATGGCTTTTCACCAGCATACTTTGATAATGCATGGTATATTATTGGAGCCTTAATAGATCTATTACTATAAATGCATTCTACTTCAATAGATGCTGTCCTTAACAATAATCTCGTAATAGGGTTATTGAATAAGAGCCTGAGACCTGCTAATAATGCTCCGATACCACCCCTGCTATTATTGCTATCCTTTAGAAATTCTCTACTCAACGATTTTCACCTTAACCTATAAGTTAATACTTCTTTTACTAGAGAGAATAGTTCTTTAGTAAGGATCCCCATTAGATCTTTAAGTCTTCCAGCCTTCAATTCTCTAACTATGAACTTTGACCTTAGATAGAATTTGCGATAAGCATATCTTAGCATTTTCTTTAATTGATTGCATGTGAAGTGGAATCCTTTCATAACGGGCCTTAGTGTCGTATAATGCTCCCAGTTCCAATCTTCTATGAGGTTATATCTTAGGGCATAGTTATACATAGGTGTTCCTGGGTAAGGTGTAAGTACTGTGAACTGAGCATAATCTGGGTCTATTTTTAAGGCGAAGTCTACTGTCTTCTTCATATCATCTAGTGTTTCCCAGGGAAATCCTAGTATGAATGTGGCTACAGCAAATCCTTTGAGTTCCTTAATCCATTTGAATACTTTCTCTACTTGTTCTAATGTTATCTTCTTGCCTATGTAGTTTAGTGTTTCCTGACTAGCTGATTCAACGCCGAAGTAAAGCGCGACACATCCATTCCTATACAAGTATTCAAGTAGTTTCCGGTCTACATGGTCAACCCTAGAGCCGCATGCAAAGATTATATCTAGTTTTCTCTTATTAAGCTCTCCTATTAAATCATATACGAATTTTCTATTAATTGTGAGCTCATCATCTGTAAAAGCTATTTGTTTTGCACCATATTTTTCTACTAGGAATTCTATTTCATCAGCAACGTTTTTAGGTGAACGAAATCTCAGCCTACGTCCCCAGTAGTAGCTTGTTATACAAAACATACAACCGTAAGGACATCCCCTACTAGCCATGACATGTGCGACTTTTATGGGTTTACCAAATAATGTGTATTTGTCCATTGGCAATAAGTGTCTTGCAGGCCACGGTAGTTCGTCGAGATCTTCTATGAAAGGTCTACTAGAAGTTACAATTACTTCGCCATTATCGTCCTTAAATGCTATACCCTTAATCTTTGTTAGAATGCCTTTATTCAGTCCATGTTTTTCTAAAGCATTGACGAGTTCTAGTGTAGTATACTCTCCTTCTCCCCTGACAACAATATCCATATTATTATTGAGGGCTTCAGCATACATATATGTTGTATGAGGGCCTCCAGCAATTACTATAGTGTCTTCGCCTAATTCCTCCTTAACGAGTTTAGCTGCCATATACCCTTTAGGTGCTGTAGGCGTAAGTATAGAAATACCTACTACATCAGGTTTCCATGATTTAACTTCATTAATCCATTCACGAGAGTCTATTTCAAGCGTCGGTGTATCTATTATCTTAACCTTATGACCAAATTTTTCCAAGACAGCAGCAATATAGGCTAACCCCAATGGTGGTGCCTTCATACCCATAACACGGTATATTTCAAGTCTATGTATACCTGGAGGCAAAGTCAACAGTACTCTCAATTACTACACCATGTACTTTATACTAGCATCTCCTCAAAAATAAAGGTAATCATAGAAATACTCTAATAATTCTTAACGGAGTCTTGTAGAGGAACAAGCATTCATAATCGAATAATAAGATCTAATACATATTAATTATGGTCTAATATTTTCATAAAAATAGGTGATAGCTTAAATAGTTCTTAAATATTATATAGTACTAATGGGAGAATTAGTTGTGATCACTATTACCTGTTTTCGAAGCACTTAATACTTTATCATAGAGTTCTATATCATGTTTCCACAGTTCTACATAACTTTTCAAAGCCTTCGTAAACTCGTTTATAATCCTTGGGCTTTTAGATCGGATAAATATAATATTTTTGCAACATTTAAACGTGCAATATTATTCTCAACTCTACCTTACATATAAATATGCAATGCATAAGAATATGGTGTTTTAACACAGTTCCCAGGTTTTCTATAGTCCACTTCATCTTATGGTATCAGCGTTCTACCAGAAACTCTTGCGGTTCTTCTCTATAATTAATCTCTAGTTTTTGATTATATAACCTAGTCTTTCTTTAACTCCGACAACTATTCTCCCTACTCCCTGATATGGATTATACTGTATTATTCCATCAATGATCCTCCATCCCTCTTCAATTAAAGCTGGCATGAAAAATGTCTCATAAGATAAAGCTATGGAAATGTCTACATTACTAGTTACTGTTTGTTCTATGACACTATATTTTTCTATATGTGATTCGACGGGATAATCTAAAGAATGTAATGATGGGGTCACATAGGCCTTTATTCTTCCAAAGCCGATCGTTAACCACTTGTCTCCACAGAAGCTTTTGGGCTTATCACTAGAATATGCTATGGAAAACTCTCTTCCTGTATAAAGAATACCTCTTCTCCAGAGCCTATATAGTGCTATGGCATGCCTTATTGGTATGCCATATCGTTTCGATAATCTGTTACTCCATTCAAGTAGCCTAGAACTACTAAACTTCTTCACAACTTTATCTTCATAGTTGAGGGCTTCAATAACTTTCCATCCACATATGCTTCCATAGATAATTAAATCTATATCACTTATTAGTGGATTATGTATTCCTGGTAGAATAGAACCTGTGACTCCAATACAATTCCATTGTATATTAGCTTGACTCCTAATCCATTTAGCTAATTCAAGTACTTCTTCTTCGAGAATGTCCTGAGGCTTATTTATGATTTCATGTAGTCTATTAACTGGATCATAAATCTCGTTAATAATCGATTTAGGTGCAAATGGAATTAGAGAGTCTGACCAGGGATCAGGAATTTTATTAATGTAGGATTTATGAACTTCCTCTGGAAGATACTGTTTCACCATTCTTTGATAGTAGATGCCATTCTTGTACCATATACTCTTTTTATTAATTGGAATATATTTAACATATGATATGTAACCACTTGTGGGATGTCTATTACCTATAACTACATGTATGTTTCCAAAGATATCTTTTAAATAGTATTTATCAAGTACTATTATTATGAACACCTCTATCTATATCTGTTATATACTGGTATATTATTGTATATAATCAAATAATTGATAAATCTATTATTAATCTATTACAGTACATATTATTATGGATGTATTAATACATACATAATTAGGTGATAATATTGGCTAGATTCCACCTATACATAGCATTAATTATATTGGCGGCGATTATAGCGTCTGTAGCATATTATGGTATTGTATATAGGATATCCTTAAGTCCCGAAGAAACAAAGACAACGGAAACGCCATCAGAAACTACTCCAACGACAAGCTCACCAACTACTTCTTCACCAGCAGTTGAGGAAAAGGTAGTGATATATACGTATGATAGCTTGTTAGCATGGGGAGAAGATCCTGAAATGATATACGATAAAGTGTTTAATGAATTTGAGAGAAGGACTGGTATAGAAGTAGAGGTTGTGAAGTTTGGCAGTGCTGGTGAAGCTGTTGCTAAGGTTATTGAAGAATATGAATCTGGTAATGTAAGAGCTGATGTAATTATAGGCGTTGATGCTATTAATTTAATAAAAGCTAAGGAGAGAGAAGCTCTAGAACCATATACTCCATCAAATATTGATGAAATCCCATCATGGCTCATAGAGTCATTTGATCCACAGCATTATGCTATACCATTTGACTACGGGTTAATAGCGTTCGTCTATGATAGAGACTATATTAGTGATGATGTTATGGAGAACATTACATTCGAATCATTCTACAATCCTGACTTAGCATCAACACTTATAGTCGAGGATCCAAGGACCAGTAGTACAGGACTCAACTTCCTATTATATGAGATAACGGTTTACACTAAGATTCTTGGAAAAGATTGGAAGGAATGGTGGAGTAC
>CAZVWZ010000090.1:0-5581 GCA_964631195.1 uncultured Desulfurococcaceae archaeon | reverse complement strand
CCAAATCTGGTTACTCTACCACTATACCTTGCTACTGCTCCATCAGCTACATCTAAGAATGAAGACAGTATAATCAATAAAATGTATATAGAGAGCATATTATGGATAATGAATAGATAAAAACCAGTTATCACGACGATTAATGAGAATATTGTTAATAGATTAGGGGGAATTTTAAGTAAAGTAAATACTCTACCTATGTAGAGGAGAAACTTACTTACTTTTTCTCTTAATCTAGTCAGCAACGCATTCTACACCACATAACTCAGTACAGATCTTCTTCATAACAAGCGCATCTCTCTCCAATACTGGGCTTTCGCTAATGAATACTGCATCAATACCTGTCTCAACGACACCTTTACAGATAATCTCAAATTCGGGGCCATATTCTTCTTCAGCAAGAGTATGATGTTCTTTTTCGCCACCCTTTCCATATTCTATATGAGAGAAATGCATATGCAGTGGTTTAACGGCCTGCGTCCCTAGCTCCTTCTCAATAAGCTCGATAACTTCGATCACATGCGAGATATCAACTATATAGCTTCCTAGACTCCGCGCATATAGATGGGCCCAGTCAATAACTGGTTTACACCCATCTATCTCACGACATATAGCAATGTTTTCCTCAAGAGTACCAAGTTGAGTAACTTTACCTGTCGTCTCCGGCCCTAGCCATACACTTTCCGCACCTAAGCTTCTCCTATATTCTTCAACCTCCTTTAAAGCCTTGATAGCTCTCTTCAATGCATCTTCCGGTGTTGTATCCTTATAGTATCCCGGGTGGAAAACGACTATATATGCATTCATCCAGTATGCAGCTCTAACACTATCCATTAATCTCTTAATACTTGCCTGTACAGTTGCCTCTCTAGGACTTCCAAGATTAATAAAATATGGAGCATGCAAGCTTAATAGTATATCATATTTATTAGCTTCTTCACCTAATTTGCGAGCCTTATCCTCACCAATCTTGACTCCCCGAACAGCCTGATATTCTAGAGCATTAAGGCCTATTTCATAGAGAAACTTTGGTACTCCTATCATGCCTCCTCTGTAGTCTATAGGCTTACCAGCTGGGCCAAAATAATATTTAGGCATATCCTATCTCCTCCACATATCTTAGTCTATACATAGAATTTATAGTTTAGAGGACGCATTAGCATTGATATAGTGCATAAATTCTATAAACTGCCTCCAATAATAGGTTGTTGTAGATTTAATGAGGTGGACAGTAATGTCTGTCAAGATAGATGTAAAAGCTATTGAATCAGAGATCGATCGTATTATTGAAGAAGCAAAAGCACATGCACAAAAGATAATTAGTGATGCACGGAAAAAAGCAAAGGAGATTCTATCAAGACCTATTCCTCTTGAACAGTACAACGAAGAAGCAGAAAAAATTAAGGAAAAAGCTAGAAAGGAAGCAGAAAAAATAGTTGAAGATGCAAAAAAGGAGGCTGAGGAAATAAAGAAGAAGAGCGAGGCACGTTTAAACGAGGCTGTTGACTGGCTTGTTAAAGTAGTTGCTGGGGTTTAGATCCATATGCCTCCGGTTCTATTAAATAAGCCTGTTGAAATGGCAAAGGCAAGTATACTCATACCTAAGACTTATGTTGATAAACTATTCTCTGTATTGCATGAAGAAGGAGCATTACATATTACGAGATTAGGCAAAGGTATTGAGGAATATATTGAAAAATTACAGAAGATCAAGGACATAAGTAACAAGATCGATTACATTTTATCGTTTAAGACAGGTGCAGTCTTAGACGTTTCACTGACTCTTTATGAACTAAGACAAATATCCATAGACTCTATTGAAAAAGACGTTAACAAGATCTATTTAGAAGTAAAGAGCCTTGAAGATAATATTGATAAATATGAAAATGAATTATCTAGATTGACAAATATTTATGATGTTACAAAACATTTACCTAAGGACTTTGAGACTAAATACGTATTTTATAAAGGAAAATACTTATCGATTATAACAGCTTATGGTAAACATGATAATGTTAAAGAATTTGTATCAGAAAATAAGATCTCAACGTTATATAGCAAGCTCATAGAAGAAAGAATCATTGCCATATTGATTATTGAAACAAGTAAATTAGAGGATATACTACGAAAACTATCACTTTCTGGATTAAAATATCTACATATAGATAGTGATCTAATAGAGAAATATTCCAAAATACATGAATTAAATGAGTATTTAAGTACCCGTATAAATGAGTTAAGAAATAAGATCACTGAATTAAAGGGTAAAGTTAATAAAATAGTTTCACAGTCCTTAAATGATCTTGGCAAATATAAGGTCATAATAGAGAACATGTCTTATAAAATAGAGGCCTTATTGAATATAGCTTCATCAAAATATTTAACGCTTGTCAGTGGATGGATACCTAAAAACAAGACTGATAAGTTAATGAATAGACTTAAAACAGAGAATATACCAACCTACATAGAATACAGTGAACCCTCAATAGAGGAAGAGCCGCCAACATTACTTGAGAATCCAAAAATTATTAGATATTATGAGCCCATAGTAAAGTTCATAGGTATACCTAACTATCATGAATGGGATCCCACTCCCATTGTAGCTTATTCTTTTGCACTATTCTATGGAATAATGCTTGGAGATATGGGATATGCTATAGCAATTATATTAGCAGCTTACCTTATACTCGATAAATTTGTTGTTAATGTATATAGCAGGGATTATCAGTTCTTCAAGAGATCCATTGTAGTATCAAGTATTGTAGGCTTTATCATAGGAGCATTAAGTGGTGCTTTATTTGGTGATACACTAGAAATTGCAAAATTGAAATATACGATTACTAATGTCTTTAGTGACCCATTAATGTTCCTTACATTATCTATTGTTATTGGACTAATACATGTGAATATAGCTCATGCCATAGCTTTAGTGAAACATTTAAAGAGGAAAAATATTGGGGATGTTATAAGTGAAATAGGCTTATTCATAGCAGAGATCTTCGGTATACCCTATATAATGTACTCAATGTTGAACATACCAGTGCTAATAATACCTCAACAAGTATTACAATACTTTATCTGGTTCGCATTGGCTGGAGTAGCATTAATTATAATAGGTATGATTAAAAGTATTGGTGGACTCGGTCTTCTAATGTGGCTATTTAATATAACTGGATTACTAGGAGACGTACTTAGCTATAGTAGGCTTGCTGGAGTAGGTCTTGCAACTATATATCTTGCATCAAGTTTCAACCTTATGGCTAAAATGATCTATAATGGTATAGCAGGCATGCTTCCACAAATAGTAGCTCCTATAATAGCCTTTATACCAGCTATATTAGTAGCCTTTCTTGGGCACTTTATAAATACGGCTTTGTCGGCTCTAGGAAGTTTTATACATTCATTAAGATTATGCTTTGTAGAATTTCTTAGTAAATTTTATGAGGGAAATGGATACTTGTTTGATCCGTTCCGAATTATTTTAAGAAAAAGAATGATCATTGAGTAACATAAGGACTAATATATCTTAAAACACTATATAATCTAGATAGAAGATACCTTCTTTCATCATTAATCTTCCTTTCAACATACTTGATCTTTTCTAAAAGATCGACATAATAGTATGAAGGCAAATTAACGATCTTTCCGATTTCTGGAAATACCTTTGATAAATAATCAATTTTATTATTAATTTCCTCTTCTGGCAAAATTATTAATGAATCAAGAATCTTACATATTACTTCATAGATCCCGTCTATATCTAATATAGGGATCCTAGAAAATATTTTGGCATCAATATGTTTATTCAAAAGTATAAATTTAGGGGGTATAAGTTCGTCAATAGTTATTACAACATTTAATGAATTAAAATAAGTTTTCTCAAGATCGTTTAAGATGCTCATTATAGGTGAATCAAGTAATGTACTAAATACATTAACGATTTTCATACTAAGTACCATATACCAATAATCGGGATCCTCAACCTTAACAATAGGTATTTTTGGAAAATACTCTATTACAAATTTTTCTACATATCTACCCAATTTTGTAGATAATATGATATAATTATCTCTCTCGGTATCTACTTTTTCCACATCTATAAGGAAATATTGATTACTCTTAAGATAGTTGTATTTAGCAAATATACCCATAATAAATTCCTCATCTTTAAACATATAATCCATGGAGTGACCGTAAAGTACGAAATATACTATTTTACCAAGAATATCTTTATCAGGAAGCAAAGTGACGTGACTCCGACTAAGGGTATCTAACATGACATGAACTGATTCAATTAATTTATTCCTTTGTTCTCTAATTCTTCTTAGAACATATTTTATAGGCCATATATTGTCTTTATCCTTTCTGGCTTTTTCCCAGAATTGTGTGGGAGCCATATCTAATACCTTATTTAATAAAGCTAAACTTACTTGAATACCATACTCGATCTTCTTAATCTTTTCTTTTAAGTTAAGAGCTTTAGTTAATAGTGCTACTTGATTAATAGGTATAGATAGTCTTTTCAAACCAATGATAAAGAGACCTGATTTCTCAATGTATTTATTAAGTGTATATAATACTTTTGTTATAGCAGTTAATACCTTCTTATTTACTTTAGAACTATCAATTAATATTATTGTAAGTCTCTTACCTATTTCTTGACCTAAAGAGTGAATCAATAATAATGATTTTAAAAGCATATACAGTTTGATTTTATTTCTAGCATTTGCATTTGATAATGGATCGAAAATTATTATTATAGTTAGTTTAGATACAAATTTATTAAGACTACTAATTAATGCTATTGATCCACCTGAATCAAATCCACTATATCCATGAGCGATCAGAAGTACATTGTCCGACTCTTTAATTACTTCGATTATTTTTTGACACTGTCTACTTAGTGTAATATATGAATATGCAATACTATTGAAACCTTCTCTTAATAAGATACCTGGTAAGCCCACGTAAGGTCTTAAGTCCTCTATAACTATATTTCTTGATACTCCAAAGAGTTTACGTTTAGATATAATAAGTGTATTTGAGGGTAGCTTTGTAAGATCCAAGTAATTGGATGCATCTTCAAATATTATTATCAATGTAACTACCACCAGCTGTCCGTGGTTATATCTATTTCCCTCGTTATAGTAGTGATCTTTTTAGAGATCTCCTCTATTTTCTTCTTCATAATCGCTATTCTCCTTATTATAAGATCCCATAATTCTTCAATACTTTTCGAGCTTAACATAAGCATTAGATCTTTGTACTCTTCAATAATAGTTATGTATACTCGTAAAACATTATTATCCGTTAATACAAGGTCTTTTATCCTAGTGCCAGGGTTTAAGATCCTGTTCAAGGCATCAGTATAAGTTATTGAGTGTACCCCTCCTTTAGGTATAGAAAGACGGCCTAAAACGGAGTCTATATAGGGCATTAAAGCTTGTCGCAGAGTCTTTGTTTCTTCAACTGTTATTTCCATTTCATCTATTTTACTATTATTTATAAATATTTGGATTACATAGTGTCTTACAGCAATGTTTCTTATGTAGACATTATACATAGTATAAACATTTAATTT
>CAZVWZ010000089.1:0-5731 GCA_964631195.1 uncultured Desulfurococcaceae archaeon | reverse complement strand
TTATACATGGGATCACTCCCTTTATTACGATCTATAGCTCCAATAATCATTCTCAATAATGTTGTCTTACCAGCACCACTAGCACCTACAACAGCAACTATACTGCCTGGCTCAATAACTAGATTAACATCCTTTAACACGCATTTCTCAATTACCCTCTTTTCAACACCAAATGCTACAAGTATATCGCGAAGTATAGGTGATAATCTATTGATGTCTAGTTCGCTTGAAAACATTTTAGTAAGTCCAACTATTTTTATAGGCTTTGATAATTTATCTACAACACCATAGCTACTTCTATACAACTTACCTCCATGCTTCATTCCTACAAGATCCGTCTCAAGATATTTTGAATATATTTTTCAGCTTCCTTAGTTAAAGGATACATTAGAACAGGCCTACCACTACCTGTATCCCACATATATTTAAAACCAGCTTTCTCAAAGAATGGATTGTAACGTGCCATCATGGCAATTGTTTCAACTATATGTTTATTACGCTTCATCTCAGGTGCTCGTTTTTCACGTATCCATTCAATTGCTAATTGCACAGCTGTATATCCTAGTCCATCGCCACGATAATCTGGATGTACAACAACACGGGCTATACGAGTTGCAGCAGTATTAGTTATCTTTAAAGCCTTTTCTGAAACCTCTTCACCAACAATTGCTCTCGCTAATTTACGGCTGCGATAGATCTTTACTAATTCACGATATCGAGCCATAATAGGTTTTTTCTCCTCAAGCGCAGTAGGCCGATATGTTTGATGGAACCAATTATGTGGAAAAACTTTTTCTCGTATCATTTTTCAATTCTTCCATCTGGTAGACGGCGGTTCATCAGGGGTATTGGTGTATCAACCCGTACATAAGCTACAATCCTAGGTTCAAAAGGTCTTCTACTAGCAAGTTCGATAATTAGAAAACGGCTACTTGGCAGACTATCTCTGATCTCTTGTAACTTCATAGGTACTTTATGCTTTGGACATAAAGGCTGGACATCGGCTTCATGGTATGTCCCGCATACTGAACATCTCCATATAGCTACAAGTTCTTCTTTACTAGCATAATGATATTGTTCTAAACCAACAATTTCCATATAGTCTTCCTCTGATGTAGCTTCACGAGCTATAACGGTGTATTCATATACAGTCTTTGTCTCAAGAGGATCTTTTCTAGTAAGCCTAAACTCTTTCCTCCATGAGGGCCATACCTTGATTTCTCGCCGTACCATATTCTATAAAGCTCATAGTCATTCTGTCCAAGAATCCATGTATTACCTACTCTCTTGGGTTCATCTCTTAATACAAGTTTTACCCTTTCACCACGGCTAAACCATTTAGCAATTGTACCAGTCATAAAAAAGATTAACTGGTTTACCATCTATATCTACAGTCAATACACCAAACCGTCTATACCCCGCCGCTCCATGGTTTTAAAAGGTTCTTCTATAACTTTTGTTTTTATAGATAAATATTTAATTGAATCTTTATCAGACAATGTAAACATCACCTATCTTATTATCATTATAATCATTAAATACTATATAGTTAATGGTTATTTTTACTATCATTAAGGAATACACTTAATAACTTATTCATTGACGAGTAGAATTCTTTAATAAACAAATCAAGCTTAGGCAAAATACCTTCATAACCCAAAGTCCTTTTTCCATTATAGAGATAAATACCCTCTTCTACAATGGTCCTTAAATGAGCTTTATTTGAAGCCCCTCTTCCAGTAGTATTTATTCCTAATGCCTTAGCAAGTTCAATTTCAAAAGGACATGCATGACAATATTTAAGCCCTAACTTACTTGCAACCCTCCAGATATCGACTATCCCGATCCTACCTCCATAATTATATGTGATATCCCTAGCTATTGCTTCAAGGAGAGAAGTATTTCCGCCATGACCGTTAACTATGATCAATCCCTTAAATCCATTCATGCTAGATATAGATAAGTAAATATGGATAATAAGCCATTGGAATAATTCCCTATTTAAACTAATAGTGCCTTCAAAGCTGTTCCATTCAGGAGAATATCCATAATATAGCGGTGGTAATAAGATGAGACATTTTTCGCTAGAATTAATTAATTCCTTAATAGCACCTTCTTTTAAGTATTTTCTAATAAGTCTATCAGCAATCAATGTATCAACGGCTGGTGGAAGGTAGGCGCCATGATACTCTAGACTTCCGATAGGTAATAAAACCACCTTATCTATACATTTAGTAATTGATTCGCTGAAGTGATAAATACAGTCTATAATCAATATATATCACCTAACAAGTAAAATCTATGAACATAAAATAATTAGGTGTTACGATAATGTCTAGAGAATACGCTAAATACCGTGAAAAAATCCTCAAAGGATCTATTCTTTCCGCTTTACTATGGCTCGGCTTACCACCATTAGTTAATCAGTTAGTACAAGTATCATATAACGTAATTGATTCTATATGGCTTAGCCGGTTACAGGATATTGCTTTAGCTGTACCTCGCCAGATATGGCCATTACTATCCCTAACTTTTATGATAGGTATGGGGATATCTATAGCTAACATAGCTCTTATATCACAGTATGTTGGTGCTAAGAAATACGATGAAGCAGATCGTGTAGCTAGCAATTTATACTTCTTCCTTATCTTTCTAGGAATGATCATTGGACTGGTATTCTTTAGTCTTAAGGAGCATATTCTACTATATATAATGCATGTTCCTCCAGAGATCTATGAATGGAGTGTTGAATATGCGGCTATAATTAGTATTGGCGTACCATTTGGTATGATGTCATATGCATTCACAACTATATTACAAGCCGTAGGTGACACCCGCACACCTACTATACTACAGTCTGTATCAGCATTAATGAATATATTTTTAGATCCACTATTGATCTTCGGTTTTAAGATCGAATTTGCCGGGATAGTGTTTGAAGTAGAGCCTATGGGTGTAGCCGGTGCCGCACTGGCTACAGTTATATCACGTATGATAACTACCTCGATGGGTATGTATTTACTGTTTAAGGGTTATCGCGGTGTAAGAATAGTTTTTACAGGACTAAAATTTGATAAACAATGGTTATTAGCCTGTCTGAGGATCGGCGGACCCGTAATGGTGCTTCGAGTAGCAAATGTAGCATCATTCACTATACTACAAATAATTGTTAATGGATTTGGTGTTGAAGCAGCTGCAGCATTTGCTATAGGCCTTATAGTTATTAATTTATCTGATGCAATCCTATGGGGATTTAGTCGTGCAGTAGCTATTATGGTTGGACAAAGTCTTGGAGCCGGATACTATGAACGTGCTAGAAAGGCTGTTTATAAAGCTTTAATGATAGTTTTATTATCAACAATAATTGGTGTAGTTATTGTTATCAGTTTTAGAGATCCGCTTATATCCTTATTTACAAAGGATCCATCAATTTCATCGATGGCTTCCAAACTTATTGAGATATTTGCTTTATCGATACCATTCTTTGGAGCGTTCTTTATATCTATGAGCGTAGGCAACGGATCCGGTCATACACTACCACCATCACTAATTGGACTAATTAGATTATGGGCCATTAGAATAGGTATTGGATACTATTTATCAGTTGTCATAGGATTGGGTATTGAATGGTTATGGATAGCTATGGGCCTTAGTAACGTGTTTGCAGGAGTGGCAGGTATTACATGGATAATATTTGGTAATTGGACAGTGCCGGTGATCAATTCTATTGGAGGTTCAGCTATAGGAGGTAAAGGCGTAGGCAAATTGAGAGAAAATCTTCCGAATAGAATCAGGAGAGAGGATTAAACCATAGTCACTAATAAATTCCCCAGTCATTTCATCGATGTTCTTAAAGGGGCTAACATATTTACCCATGAGCCATACTATAGTGTCTAAAAATATACATGGAATACCTGAATATTTAGACAATATAAACCATGCTTTAACAATATTATCTCTATTTCTACTCTGCATAAGTCTATATATTATATGCTTTAAATCTTCCAGACAGGTTTTATTAGATATCCTAATAAGTCCACTAGTAAATGATATATAGGCAACCCTCCTATCAATAGGCATAGGAATCCTGGGATCAGGTACTGTATTTTCACATAGAATACGAGCCGCATAATAATACATTTTGACAGAAAAAATAATAGTTTTAGCATACATCGACTGTTTCATAATCTCTGATAATATTTCCAAAAGTGGATATTGATCAATACTATATAAGCATGGGCTAATATACAGCCTGTCAATAATTCTTGAGTTAAGAAAAATTCTTAATCTCCTAAGCTTATTCCGTATCTGTATTCTATTATATTTAGTATATTTTGTAAGAAAATCTGTGAATAGCGCGTATAGTTGCTTATAATCTCCTACTTTAGTTTTAGAGAAGAAATTACCTATTTCACTCCAATAATCTTCACCTTTTCCACTTAATTGATAGCTAATTAAGGAGTTTGCAATAGTGATGATAACTGTTAAACCCTTATTTCTTGTAGATAAATAGATCTTCTTCAAAGCCTTATATTGAGGATCTATTTCAACAAAGGCATTTAAGTTGTTCTTATTAAATATTTCTTTAAGTATCTCTGCAATTTCTTTAGCTCTATAGTTATCTATCTCAAGCAATTTCCATAAAGCACCATAATATCCCAATTTTTCTATTATAGATAGGTATAAGTAGGTATTAATGTGTTTATGAAATGTAAGTACAGGGTGATCAATAGATGTATGTAATGGCTATCATAGTAAAATGGGATGGGAAGAAATACTTGATAGCAGACATAGATAGAGGAGATAAGGTTCTATTAGTAGATCTAGATACCAATTCTAAGAATGTCCTTGAAAAACCTACGAGAATTGATGACTTGGAAGATTTTCTAGAAAAACACAATCTAGCTGTATTAGTCTGTAATTCTATAAGCAGAGAATTAAGACTGGCTATTGAAGAGACGGGGGTTAAAGTTATAAGTAACGTTGGCAGTAATGTAAATGACTTCCTAAAAGAGATACTATAGGGGTGATTAATAGTGCCTACACCCGTAGTTGGAAGACATGTCTATGCCGATCTTTATGGATGCCCTAAAGATGTTCTTGAAAATAAGGACTTATTAGTTGAAGCTGTTAAAAAAGCTGCTGAAGTAGCTAATGCAAAGATTCTAGAAATCAAATCATGGGTAGTCGGTGGAGAACATGGTGGTATATCAGTTATTGCACTTATTGTTGAAAGCCATATAGCACTTCACACATGGCCCTTAAATAATTATGCTACACTTGATGTTTATACTTGTGGTGAAAAAAGTGATCCTTGGAAAGCATTTAAGTATCTGATTGATATTCTCAAACCTAAACATTATGTTGTACATTATAGTGATAGGAGTCAGCTCCCGATCGAAATTTAATATACTATGATCCCTGCTTTCTCACTAAAGTTCATAACCATTATGCTTACTACTCTTCTGCCTTTTATCCTAATAATAATGTCTTGACCTGACAAGAATTCCTCGTCAGCATCTTCTATATCATAGCCAAAATTTATATAGAGTATATCATTTTGTCTATCATATTCCATCCATATCTTATCTAGATCTCTAATTCTAAATTCTTTATTTTCATTAGTTCCTTTATTCATTTAAACTACTCACCTATATCTAGTCATGTCTTATGGAAAAAAGTATACTTATTAAAAATATTTGAAGAAATCTAAATAATAGCTATAGTTATA
>CAZVWZ010000088.1:0-5747 GCA_964631195.1 uncultured Desulfurococcaceae archaeon | reverse complement strand
ACTTTATTAATTGACAAAATACCACTATGTTTAAATCCAGCTTCACGTGCAAGTCTTAGCGTATCTATTGCTGATTTAAGATTATTTACTGATACATGTATTATTGGTCCAGAGACAATAAGCCAAAGCCTATGTACAAATGGTTTTCTAATTACATCAATTAATTCATTAATCTTTATTGGATGATGCTTCTTAAATATAACATTAGTTTTTTCTCTTGCCCAAGGCTTTAAAGAATCAACAATTATTATTCTTCCACTACAACTACTTAATGTATAAGTATCAGGTCTAAGATTAAACTCTACTAGCAAAGGCAATAGATCCTCATCTAAATAACCTATTTCAAGATCTTCCCACAGCCTATTCCAGAACTCATACTTTCTCTCCTTCCATTTATCTATGTCAACAATCAATACTGATCCCTAATTCCTAACTCTCATGTCGTGTAAATAGATATATCTACTAATATATTGGAATTTCTAAGGATCATTTTATTAGACATGACATTTCCATGCGCAGTATTAATTTAAGAGTATTTATAAACAATATCTACAAATATAGTCTGGATGGTGATTGGAAAATGCCGGGAGAATACATAAGTATTGATGAGTTTATGAAGGTCGATCTAAGAATAGGCTATGTAAAAGAGGTAGAAAGAATACCTGGCTCTAATAAATTAATAAGGCTTATAGTAGATCTTGGAGAACTTGGGGAAAGACAACTGGTTGCAGGATTGGGTTTATGGTATAGTCCAGAGGATCTCAAAGATAAGTATATTGTTGTAGTAGCTAATCTTAAACCAAAGAAGTTCCGTGGATATGTTAGTCAAGGAATGCTTTTAGCTGCTGGTAATGAGGATGGCGTACCAGTTCTATTAACAGTTGAAAAGCCTGTTAAACCCGGTTCTAGAGTCAGATAGTATAGTATACTCTAATATATTATTTTATATGTATATACATCTATTATCCTACAATAAATACCTCGTCTTTAAACAATGCTAGAAACGGATCTAGATAGAAAATTCTTATTTGCCCCTCAGCAATGAATTCCATAGGAACTTTTTTAGGTGTACAATAAAGCTTAACATAATATTTATTCCCAAATTTATGTGCATTAATAATTACTGGATCCTCACAATACTCTTCAATAATATCCCATGCATTATATGGATCAATAGCCTCAATTCTTATAGTATTCTTTTTAATAGATACCTGTGCAACATTACTCATTTTCTCAAGGAGCTCCCAATAAATAATACCAAGTCTCTCCCTTAATGGATCTCTCTTTGTCTTTGCCAACTTATCATCACTCCCATCAGAACTCTAAATTAATAATTGCCAAGAGATCTATTTTTAATCAGTTAGACATTTAAATAATAAATTCATAACCCACTGAAACACATAGTTAATATATTGGATGAAGAACCTCCTCGCTCAGACAGACTATAACTATAATAGGATGAAGATACGGGTGAGCTTACTGACGCCTTTAATGTCTAGGTGATGCTAATTGACTATACCTTTATGGGATATTAAAAATAACTGTATAAGAAGACCCTATATAGACGAACTTTCCGAGGCTATCTATACTCTCATACAACTATTAAGCGTAGGCGAGATCACATCATATGGTGATTTAGCTAAACTATTGGATATATCTCCAAGACTTGTTGGAAGAATATTGGGGAAAAATAAAGATTTAGTGATTATACCTTGTCATAGAGTTGTTATGAAAAATCTTAAGCTGGGAGGCTATAGTATTGGTATAGAGTTTAAGAAGAAATTATTAAGGCTTGAAGGCTCATTAGATGAAGAAGACCGTGTTAAAAGAGAGAATTATAGAAGCCTATATGATTTCTTAATGGATCCCTGATCCTCCACATATTTGGGACTATATTTTATTAAATGGGAGCCATCGCAACTAGGAGAATTGAAGTATTCCTTGCCTAGAAAGCCTTCTCTACATGTTGCATATGTTATACCATGTTTTCTAGCCTCTGTAACAATTGGCTTTAGTAATTCCCTTCTAACATCCTGTCTTAGATAATGATAACCATGCATCTTAATACCTTCTTCATAGTATAGTTTTCTCCAATAACTACTTAGATCGGGGAAAGCCTCTACCATTCTCCTAAAATTATCTGGTCTAGCCTTATATGTTGAAGTGACAATATGTGTAGCACCAGCATCTACAATAGCTTGAACCAGTTCCCCAAGCATATATGGATCATCGTTAAGCCCTGGAATAACGGGATCTATTCTAGCACCAACAGGCACCTTATTCTCGCTAAGGATTCTTATCGCATCTATCCTCCGTTCAGGGGAAGGAGCACCAGGCTCCAACTTTTTAACGAGGTCTCTATCGAGAGAAGTAATAGTTATCATAACGGCAGAAGGAGTACTCAATAGTACATCTATATCTCTAATAACAAGATCAGACTTTGTAGTTATCAATACCTTGACATTATTTGTAGCAAGTATCTCTAAAGTCTTTCTGGTCAAAAACATCCATAATTCTAAAGGTGGATACGGATCAGAACTTGTGCTTAACTCTACAATTAATTCTTTATTAATAAATCTAAGATCGTGCTTTAGTCTTTTCCATAGATCCTTTTTGGGAGTGCTCGGCTTTCGCCCTATGTATGCCGTAGCATAACAATATAGGCATCTATGGCTACATCCAGTATATGGGTGAAGACTGTATTTGAGAGGGCAAGTACAAAGCCGGCTTTTCCAAGGATCAAATAGTCTAATAATACTTAGTCTCCTAGGGTTACCAATAATCTTCTTGGCAATACTATCATTCTTCATATAATATACCTATTAGAAATTAATACTTATATATAGTTTTAAATTAGTCCATAAATTAGCTAAGTTCCAAACTTATATATTAGCTTTAAACTACAACTATGACTGATGAGAGAGAAATGCTTATGGAAAAAATAATTTTTTCAAAACACGCAAAGCATAGAATGATTGAGAGAAAAGTTGCTATGAATTCTGTTATTGATGCTATAAAATCTCCTAAACAATTGCTTTATGATAAGTGGAAGGATCTATACATTTCAATATCAAGTGACGGATCTGCAATTGTATATGCTTTTCATGGATCATATATTGAGATCGTAACTGTACTAAGTAAAAGAGAGTTTAACGCCATTGTATCTAAATATGGTTATAGCAGGTATAAAGTCATAGTTTAACTCAGGTGTTATACTCCTTGGCAAGCAATCTAAGAATTAGAGTTAAAGGAGTTTTTGAATCCATAAAAGCATCTGATGTTATTAGGTTTTATCCATGGATGAAGACAATATATAAGTATGTAATTAATAAGAGTGGTTGGAGAATTAGATATTTTGAATGTATTGGAGAAGCCTATGTAGAGGTAAACCTTGAAAAAGCCATATTCGAGCTTGAACACAGATTCGAGCTTGAGGCTGGAGAACATAAATATGTACTCAGGATATCCTTTCCTGGAAAGGATATAGGTAATATCGATATAATTGATCTTGTTGAATGCAAGGTTTCATTTGATTACCATGATCTTGAATCTATAGTAATTGCTGAAATACCTAGTAAGACAATTACTAGAATACTTGATCCCCTATGGTATACCCATAAAGGTGAAAAACTTAGTTTCATAGTCTTATATGATATTATAGATATAGTTAAGCATTTAATAGATAAAGGTTTTAAATTAACTGAAAACGCATCTACTTCATTAACCCACATCATGGAGCTAACTAGATCGCCTAAGCTTAAATTAGAGATCGATGGATACATTATTGAACCAAATAAAGTACCATCTTTTGAAAAACTTATAGATGAACTATTGATATTCTTTAAAGAACGAGGTATAATCGTAAAGATTGAACGGAAGAGACATATATCTAAATCTTAACTTAGATTGTATGGTAAATACTGCAATTGAAAGAGGCCTAAGCAAGCTGATATTAAGAATTACTCCTGGTTTTCCTCACCAAGATCCTTCCTCAAAGCACCGAATTCATGGACTTCCTCTGAAATATCAATTCTCTTTTGGACTAATGGCTTTACTTTACGTCTCCTACCATATACTATTATTAATGGTATTAAAGCTATACACAATCCTATTACTATACCAATTAATAGCCATTGTAGATTATTAGGTGATAATACATTAACACTATGGGTCACTGGAGTTCTTATTGGAGTATATGGATTGCTTTGTACTAATACCATGTTGAGGACCGTATTCTGCTTAACCAGCCATGAGAACCTTGAATATAATATTGACATAGTATATGAAATGTATGCATCTGTGTATTCATTGTTGTCCAGGGCTTCATCTCCATAATTGGTATAGTATATTGGTATAAATGATGAGATCTCTAAACAACACATTATATAACTTGATTCATTAGCTAGGTAATGTGCTAATTCTCTATCGATATTCGAGCCTAGAGAGAACATTCTGTATATGGCTAGTGTTGAATAGGATGTTGCATACAATAGCTCACCTATAAATGCTAATGTATCGTTTTCTTGATAGGCTGAATTAGCTTTCTCCATGTACTCCATAGCTTTATCTAATAAATTAGGCCTAGTACCAAGATCTTGTGCCAATGCCAAAGCATATGATAGTACATTATCAGCAATACTGTATAGTGTTATTGAAGCTGGATAAATACTTGACTTATTAATTATGATACTGCTTTTCACATTGTTGCATAACTCACACCATAAAGCCGCTGATTTAGCCCTCATGTAGCTATATGAGAGATCAGATAATGCACTCGTAATATCGCTGTTGATCTTATTTAATGCATTAGAGAAACTATATTGCGCATCCAAAAGCCTAATATCTATAGCTATTAGTAGTTCCAGTTTAGATAGATCAATTTTATTAGAGCTATAGTACTTGCTTAATAGATTATCTATTTGCTTTGATACATTTATCAATGTATTATTTACTGTATCAACGTAATTGTTAATAATATTTTGATCTATTAGTACATTTGCTAGCCAATCAGTATATATTGACATATAGTCGGCCCTAAAAGCATTGTTTACTGCAAGTAGAACATATCCATCATTAAGATATGATTCAGCTACGCTAATCATATCCTCAACATTACTAATTAAGTTAGACACATATGATCTGTAACGTGGAACCAAGTTGTTTAGAAGAGACTGAGTAGATTCAATGTTGTTTCTTGCGTCGTCCAATAATTCATTCGCATGATTAATGAACAGGTCTTCTATGTCTTTACTTAAATTATATGTTACATTAGTGTATTTGCAACTAAGATCGTATCCTGTAAAGTACTTAAATGCTTCACGTATAGATGCCACTTCAATTACTTGTACACCAAGGCTTTTACCGTACTCTACAAGATCCAATTGATAGTATGTTACACTCCTATAGATACCCCATGGATACCTCCTTATAGTAACATTAGGTACTGTAACTACTCTTTCACCGAGAGGTATAAGGAATACTTTAAATCCTGCACTAGCAACAGCTTCAAGTTTCCCTTTAAGACCTCCAACAGGGCCTATCATTCCATCAGGATATACCATTCCAGTCATTGTTATATTTGGATATATTGTCTTATTCAATAGCAATGATAGAAAACCTATAGTCATTAATGCACCAGCACTTGGGCCTCCAATAATCATAGTATTGCTCTCCATAATAACATAATAATCATAATCATAATAGTTCACACCTGCAAGACTGGCAGCTACAAAAGCAGCTATTCTAGC
>CAZVWZ010000087.1:0-5798 GCA_964631195.1 uncultured Desulfurococcaceae archaeon | reverse complement strand
TAATGTCTTAAAACTTCAACCTCAGAAACCATTGGAAGCTCTGGGGGACTTTTCCTACGTATCTTTTCAGGTATCTTTATATTTCCAATAATCTCCTTGATCTCGGGCTCTGGATCTGGGACAAGGAATCCTATTCTACCTGGTTTACTAAGTTCAAATATTAGTGGCTCAGGCCATTTAGCTTGTCTATACAAACATGATCACCTCCCAGAGACTATTTCCTCTAACGCCTTTGCCAATAGATCTATACCCTGCTTAGTATGTAACTCAGTAACACAGTATAGTGCTGATTCACCAAGCCATGGAAAGTATGGTTTTAGATAAAGACCTCCATGTATCCCCCTCTTTAACAACTCCTCATGTATGATACTGTATTCTAAACCAGTATTGTTGAAGTCTACAACAAATTCTTTAAAGAAATCAGCATTATATCTAGGAGCAACTATACCATTGATCTTTGAAAGCTTGTATACTGCATAATGCGACCTGTAATATATTAGTTCACCTAGTTTCCTAATACCCTCCTTACCGAGAAGAGCTAGGTAGACAGCAGCTGCAACAGCACATAATGCCTCATTAGTACATATATTGCTAGTAGCCTTCTCCCTACGAATATGTTGTTCGCGAGTCTGTAGAATCATTGAGAAAGCTCTTTGCTTACCATCAACCGTTGTTGTTAAACCAATGATTCTTCCAGGCATTTGCCTTACGTACTTCATTTTAAACCTTGTAGCGAAAATGCCTAAGTATGGACCTCCATAGTTAAGGCCTAGTCCAAGGGGTTGTCCTTCGCCAATAGCAATATCGGCTTCAAGATTCCCAGGTGCTTCTAAAAGCCCGAGACTTAATGGATCAATGCCTATAATGTATATGGCTTTGTGATCATGGGTTATTTCGCCTATATCCTTTGCATTCTCTTCAATAAATCCTAGGAAGCTAGGGTTCTCAATATAGACTGCTATTACATCTCCTCTAGAGAGCTTATTCTTAAGATCCTCTAGATCCATTGTACCCTTATCAGGGTCATGCTCTACCTCTTCAATAACTATATCTTTAGGCCAAGTATATGTCTCTAAAACCTTTTTATGAAATGGGTTCATTGTAGAAGGCACTAATACCTTGCCAGTCTTCCGGACAATTCTCACAGCCATGAGAATAGCTTCTGCAAGAGCAGAGCCCCAATCATACATACTAGCGTTAACAACCTCCATCTCCAATAACTCAGCCATAAGACTCTGATATTCAAACAATGCCTGCATTAATCCATAGCTAGCTTCAGCCTGATAAGGTGTATAGGCTGTAAGGAATTCACCACGTGATACAATATACTTGACAACAGCGGGTACATAGTGAGGCCATGCACCAGCTCCAAGGAACGGCGGTGGATTCTTAAAGACTCTGTTCCGACTAAGCCTTTCATCAACAAATTTTCTAACCTCGATCTCAGACAAGGGCCTTCCAAGACCTATTTTTAAATTATCCCAATTCCTTACACAAGCCTTATCTGGTATATCCCTAAATAATTCCGCAACATCATTAACACCTATTCTCTTAAGCATTTCCTCCTTAATCTCTCTAGGAGAATTGGGTAGCCATGGATGCTTAACCAAAGTCTAAAACACCAATTAATATGGATAAGTTTTTGAGGAATAAAAACAATATGTTAAATATTGAGAAGCCCTTTCAAGATCATGGGGCTATGAAGTATACGTACCTTAGTAAATAAGAATTTTAGTATAGGCATACTATCATGAATAAGTGGTGATAGGCACATGCTTAGAACACTCTTATTGGATTACCATGTCGAGAAACTTGGAGCTGATACTGGTGAGTTTGGTGGATGGATTGTACCCATGAAGTATACTAGCTCGATTGAAGAGCATATGGCTGTCCGGAGGAATGTCGGGTTCTTTGATGTAAGTCATATGGGTCGTTTAAGGCTTAAGGGTTCTGACGTTATATCCTTCATACAGTATGTATATACAAGAGATCTTGAGAAGACTAAGGAGTTCTTCCTTAGCGGTCCAACACTAGCCCTTAATCAATGGGCCCGTGTTAAGGATGATGAAATGCTGTATAGGATTAGTGATGAGGATTGGCTTGTAGTAACTAATGCACCCTATCGTGAGAAAATGATCAATTATTTCAGGGAGATTATAGAGTCTAGGAAGTATAGAGTAGAAGTAGAGGATCTTACTTTTAAGTATGCAATGATTGCTTTACAAGGACCTAAAGCTCCTGAGATTATGGAGTCTCTTGGTGCTTCATGGGCTAGTGATCTTAGGATCTTGGAGTTTAGAATGAATGAAGAAATTGCTGGATCAAAGTATTATCTAGTAAGCCGTAGTGGTTGGACTGGTGAAGATGGTTTTGAGATTTGGGGAGAGTCAAAAGCTATACAGGCTCTCATGGAGAAGCTTATTGAGAAAGGTGTTAAACCTTGTGGTGTTATTGCAAGGGATAGTCTCCGTATGGAGATGGGGTTTGTACTAGGTGAACACGAGTATGGAGAGGATCCATTAAAGTTTCCCTGTGCTTTAAGCCTAAGGTATGGCCTTGGAGCTATTGATTGGGGTAAACACGGGTTTGTTGGTGAGGAGGCTTTAAGGACATGTAGGAAAGAAGGTGTTCGGTGGATACGTGTAGGTATTAAGATGAAGAAGAAGTTTGCCCGTATAATACCTAGGCAGGGCTACAGGTTATTTATTGAGGGTGTCTTTGTTGGATGGATTACTAGTGGTTCATTTTCGCCTGTACTTAAACGAGGTATTGCCCAAGCCTATATAGATTCACGGTATGCATTATTCGGTGAACCAGTCGATATTGAGGTCCGGGGTAAGCTCTATAGTGGTAAGATCGCTGATTTCCCCTTCATAAGCAAGTAATGTTTCTTTTAAAAATAATCAGGTTACTATACGTAAGGAGAAAACTGTTTATATAAGATTCTAGTATCTAGTCTTGTGGTGATTAGACCTTGACTAAAATAGAAGTTCAGATTGGTAACAAGAAATATATTGTCATGGATGATCGCAAGTATACTAAGACCGATGAATGGGCTAAGCTTGAGGAAGGCAATCGCGTTAGAATAGGTATAACAGATTATGCTCAGAAGGAGCTCCGGGATATTATTGGGGTAGAGCTTCCAGAGATTGATTCAGAGGTAAGTAAGGGTGATGTAGTAGCTACTCTTGAATCAGTTAAGGCTACTGGCGACGTATATTCACCTATATCTGGGAAGATTGTAGAGGTTAACGAGAGGCTATTAGATGAACCAGAACTACTAAATACAGATCCATATGGTGATGGATGGATAGCTGTTCTAGAGATCAAAGATCCAGACGAGTATAATAAGCTAATGACCCCAGAGCAATATATTGAGTATCTAAAGAAACGTAAGCATTAAACTAGTCCCTATTTAATGTGGTTATTTTCAGTTGGGTCCATCTGCTAGGGTGTTGCATATTGAGGACTAGCCTTAATAATGACGATATATTTTTTATCAAGAAGCTTCTCCATGAAGTCAAGGTTTCACTAGATGTTATAGAAAGGATTGTAAGAAAGCGTAGAGTAAGAATAGATGATAAGTATGCTTTAAGATACGCTATCATTGAGATCGTTGAGTCTTTAGCTCTTATTGCACACCGTATAGCCCGTACCATGGATTATCCATTGGAGGGATATATCGAGGCTATGAGGTTTTTCCATAATGCTGGTGTACTTGATGAATATGTGGCTAATGGTCTTGTAAGGCTAGCTAGATTAAGGAATTTACTAGTACATAGGTATTGGGAGGTAGATGATAATAGGATAATAAGGGAAACACGAGGTAATGGATTAGAAGTTATTAGGAGGGCTATTAATGGAATCCATAGATATATTGAAGGGTAAGAAGTTATTTCATGTCACAGAAGATCTTAAGAGAAGAGTACTAGAGACCCTGAGAAGGAGACTTAGAAGAGAAAGGCGTATTCTAATAGCAATTGTTTTCGGAGGCTTTATTGATTCTAGTTTCACTAGGGATGTCGATGTAGCAGTATACTTACGTGATCCAAGAGATATTATTGAGGACTATGGATATGTAGAGGATCTTGGTAGAAGGCTTTCCATAGAAATAGGTTTACCAGTCGATATAGTTGTATTAAATCACGCTCTAGATTCCATATTAAATAGGGCCTTGGTCCATGGAAAACCTATTGTGGTTAAGGACTGGAGACTATACTATGGACTAAGAATGCTTGCAATTGAGCAGAAAAAACTATTTCATAGACTATATTTTAGTAAAAATAAGTAAGTAGAATCTATCACAATGTTCTACTAAGAAAAACATTCTCATTAAATCATGAGTAGATATCCAAATAGAATATTCCTAATTAAAAAGTAGTATAAAATAATCTATCTGAACTCAAAGTATATTCCCGCAGGTACGTTATAATAGCATGGACCGCACCAGAAACACCACCATGGAGGATCAACTTTATACTGGTAACTACTAATTCTCACATAAACCACTTCATAAACATTATAATCCCCGGGATAATCGGGATCATCGCCTTCGTTCTCTGCACCGCCACTGATGTATACGGATGGACCCTCAGCTGATATAGTAATTGCAAAAGCGGATGCGAAAGCCACGGCAGTAGTACATGATAAACCACCAGTAGGTAAGCCTAAAGCCGCACATATAGCAATAGCAGCAAAAGCTCCTACAGGAATTCCTACCTCAAAATCAGCTCCACACGTATCACAATACTGAAAGATCTGTTCAAATGCTATGCTTTCACCAGGGTCAAGATAACCGTTATCAAGAGCTGTGCCATCTATTTCAAGTCTTACTTCATATGTTCCATCGTAAAAATTATACATGATATCCTCAGCAGGTAGACCATAGTTTTCTCCGCCAACGATACCATTGCCTTCTGTCAAAATATCTGTAATCACATGATCAATATCGTTATAACTGTATTCACAATAGTAACCATCACAGTAATAAACTCTATATACACTGTATATTGGTCTAGCCCATATCCAAGCCCACCACTGTTCATTAGGATTAAGTTCTTGACTCCTATAATAATAGTATCCTTCCCCACCCCATGTTAAGCCTGATCCCTTCCATAATGTAACTTCGGGTAGTACTCCATTTTCTATCTTGGGTATTATTTCTCCAGAAGTAAGGGTAGGATAAACACCTATGACCGCCCCTTGTATACCAAGGTTTATAGATGAACTAACCGAGCCACTGAGTGAGTATTTGTTCCATGCTATGAGTACAGGTGTCTTAACATACAATTTACCATTTACTTCATTAAAGTAACTACTGGGAAGCGATGAGACTAGATCCTCGGGCTTTATTTGTGCGACTAGTTCTCTATAATAATGGGGATGGTCTACTCTATCCATAGGACTTATTTCTGTCGCTAGTTTTGTAATTGAGAATGTGCTTACGTATGATGATTCTATTTTTGAGGCTTTAGGAGAGTTCTTTGATAGATAAACGGTATATTTAATTGTTTCTCCTTTAACAATATCTATTGGTCTATAGGATATTGAGTCGTATAGTTGGTAGAGGAGTTCTCCTGTATCTTCGTCATATATGAATACTCTTAGTATTAATCCAGAGTACGTTTTCTCAATGTTACCGGATCTGGAATTATAGATTGCGATCCAGGTTTTAGCTACATCATATAGTTTATCCGAAGGTATGAATATGGTATTAGATCCCTTATAATGTGCTTTATGTACTAGTAATAGGTCTTCTCTATATTGTGGTGGAGCAATAGCAATAACTTCTATACTCA
>CAZVWZ010000086.1:0-5856 GCA_964631195.1 uncultured Desulfurococcaceae archaeon | reverse complement strand
GTAGATGAATTGAATTCTATTTTTTGATAGGCTTTACCTATTACAATCATTACAGGATGTAGATGAGGTGATGAAAAGTTTTCTATGGATAATCTAGAAGGTCTAGGTGATACAAAGTGTTGCATCTCAATAGAATATCCTGAGGTAACCAAATATCCGAGAGCAATAGATACTAGAGGAAGGCCTATTAAAATTAATATTTGGAAGAAAGTATATCTAATTTTATATTTTTTATATTTCAAATTAAATCACCAGGCAGAGTACCCAATTTAATATAATGCCTAAAAACCTTCTTATTAATCTAATTATATAGGTAATTAAGGGTAATGTATATGAACGGTAATATTGTTAGTTTAATTAAAAGACTATATGAACAAAACCCATATAATGAAAAGCTTTTAGAGTTGATCAAAAAGTTATCGAGAAGACTAAAAGATAAAGGATATAACACAGTAAAAATCATGAATTTCTGTGGCACACATGAATGGACTATTACTTACTATGGTATTAGGAGTTTAATGCCTGAAAACATAGATCTAATAGCTGGACCCGGGTGTCCTGTCTGCATTACACCAGGCATTTATGTAAGCGAATTAATAAAGCTAAGCTTTAATGGCTATACCATATTGACTTATGGAGATGCATACAAGCTTCCAGGATTAGGTATTTCTAAGATAAATAGTTTATATGATGCAAAGTCTAAAGGAGGAGATGTCGTTGTCGTTTATAGTTTTCTTGACGCAATAAAGATCGCTAAGAACAATCCTAGTAAAAAATACATTTTCTTTGCTGTTGGATTTGAAACAACTATGCCAGCAGTCGCTGAACCATTAAACAAGAACTCTGTACCAAAGAATCTATATATATTATCAGCTCATAGATATACTCCGCCGATTATGAAGTATTTGCTCGATAATGTAAAGGAAGTAGTTATTCACGGAGTTATTGCTCCAGGCCATGTATCTACAATTATAGGTTCTAATGCATGGATGTTTATACCACGCGACTATGGTATAACTACTGTTGTATCAGGATTTGAGCCATTAGACGTTCTTACAGCTATTGCATTAATACTAAAGCATTTACTGATAAACAAGCCGGTACTAATCAATGAGTATAGACGTGTTGTTAAACCTAATGGTAATGAATATTCATTAAAGATTATGGATCTTGTCTATGAGAAAAAAGATGCCTATTGGAGAGGTATAGGAATTGTTGATAAAAGCGGTGGTTATTTAAGAGATAGATACAATTGTTACGATGCATTTAAGCAATTAGGTGTAAAGGATAATGTCCTAGAAGACCATATTCCCGGATGTAAATGCGGAGAGGTCGTACTAGGAAAGGCAAAGCCTACAGAATGTCCATTATTTATGAAAGGATGTACTCCTGAGAGACCCTACGGTCCATGTATGGTTAGCATCGAGGGTACGTGTCGTATATGGGCAGAGAATTTGCCAATAACTATAGATATTAACATCCAAAAATACTATAGCTAAATTGGTGTGTAAAATATGGTGCATGAATGGGCGCTTGCAGAAGCAATAGCTAATTATATCAGAGAATACGTAGGGGAAAAGACTGTTCTAAAAAAACTAACCATATCCCTTGGAGAGCTTCAAAGTATTGATAAGGATATACTTGATTTCGCTTTAAAGGAGATCCTTAGATCTATGGGTATAACTGTCCAAGAACTTGATTATGAAATTGAAGAGGTCATTCTTAAATGTAGAAAATGTAATTATGAATGGAAGCTTAATAAAAATATATTTAGTGAGAATGTTCTTGAAGCTGTACACTTCGTACCAGAGATCATACATTCATATTTTAAATGCCCTAAGTGCGGTTCTAGAGATTTTGAGGTAGTTAGAGGCAGAGGTTTAAGGATTAAAGAGATTGAGGTAGCTTAGCCATGACTTATACGGATGATCCAAGACTGCTTGTTATAGAAGATAGGCTCAAAAGTGTTAGAAGTATTGTGCCAGTAATGAGTTCTAAAGGTGGTGTTGGTAAAACATTAGTTGCGTCATTACTAGCCTTGATCTCTGTAGAGAATGGTTTAAGGACTGGTTTACTTGATTTAGACATAACTGATCCCTCAACCCACATAGTCCTTGGAATAGATCCATCTAAGATACAGCCTGTCGAGGAGAAAGGCGTTATACCACCTAAAATTCATGGTATAGAGTTCATGACCATAACTTACTATTCTCAAGAAAACCCTATACCGCTTAGAGGTTTTGAGGTAGATAATGTAATTAGGGAACTATTAGCCATAACTCGATGGGGGGAACTCAATATATTATTTATTGACACACCACCGGGATTATCTGATGAATCACTGGATGTACTAACATACTTTAGAAACCCTAAACCAATAGTTGTTACAACACCCAGTCCATTATCAATAAGATCTGTTGAGAAACTACTTACAGTACTTATTGAGCAGGAAATTGATATACTTGGTATTATTGAGAATATGGTGCTAGCAGAAACTAGTAGCAACATATATAGTCTATGTAGAAAATTCGATGTTAGATACATTGGAAAAATATCCTATGATCCAAGTATAGATAGTGTGTTAGGAGATATCGCTTCTATAAAGAATACATTATTCTATAAAGATTTAAAGGAAGTATTTAAACAAATAGAGAAAGCGCTGATCTAAGATGAAAGTATATGATCCTTGTTCAAAGGATCTAAAGAATCTACTAGAGAAGCTTTTGTGTAAAGAAAATTACTTAATAGTATGTATAGGATCATGGCTTCGAATGGATGATCGTGCTGGACTAGAAGTTTGCAATCTAATAAGTTTACCGACTAAATCAGTTATTTGTGAATATGGTTTAGAAAATTGCTTAGGTGAATTAGTAGAGAGTAAGGCTAGTAATCTACTACTTATTGATGCTGTTGTTAGTGGAGGCTCTTCTCCCGGCTCTATAATATATACTGACATAAATGAAGTTAGTAATGGATTTCTAGCTACTACACATAACATACCAGTTAACACTGTAATAAAATATTTAAGAACATTTGGTATAGCGAGTAATGTCAAAGTTCTTGGAATAAGAGTTAAGAGCCTTGATTTCGGAGACACTATAACTCCTGAGGTATCTAGATCTGTTGTATGCCTATCTAGTACGATAAGAGAATTATTGAGCAAATGTAAGGCTATTTAGAGTATTTACTTAATTATTTTCTAGCTCTCAAGGGCTCTTCTACGATTCTATCTTTCCAATAGACTTTCTCGGATAATGTTGCTTTTAGCAAGCCTATTGACAAGATTACACCAATTATTGGAGATACTATAGAATATAATTTACTATATCCGTTCAATCTTGCACCATATACATGGTCTATAATTAATAATGTATACTGGATTATGCCTAGGATAGAAAGTATTTGAAATCCATATACTATTCCATATATTAAAGTAATTACGGGTAAATAATATCCTAGGAACACCAGTAATGAGCTTATTAATGCCCTTGATTTCTTAACTCCGTGTCTCCTCAATACCCTAGCTAAAACGTTTATGGTATCATGGATCCTGTCATACCACCTAGTAATTACATCTCCAGATGTATGAATAATTCTTATATCATATCCATTTCTTTTTACATGTTCTGCAAAATCTCTATCTTCTACAATGCTATCTTTAACAACTTCATGTGTTCCTAGTTCTTCATACACTTCTTTTTTGATACCCCAACAACATCCATAGTACCATGCCAGCTTCTTATTCTTATTATATACTCTATTAAAACCCATGAAAGCATGAGAGAATGTTGTTAATAATGTTTCAACAAGCTTGCATCTAATAGTTCTACACATAAATGTAGGAAGTAGAGATACTATACCATTAGCCTGCAATATCGCGTTCATTACTTTTAATAGTAGGTCGTTTGATTTAATCCAGGTGTCTCCATCAATAAAGAATAATACATTTCCACTGGACGATCTATAACCGATGTAATATAGATAAGGCTTAGGCATCCATCCATGTGGTATTTTATCTACTCTAATATATTTAATATTTTGATATTTTCTCATATACTCTTTAACTATGTCAGCCGTATTATCAGTACTATCATCATCTACAATAACTATTTCCATGGATTCGTACCCCTTTTGATTAATTAAGCTCTTAAGCAAAAGCGGTATAGTTTCTTCTTCATTCCTAGTCGGTATTATCACTGATATACATGATTGTTCACTTTTTACTAGGTAATCATCTTCTAGTTTAAATAAGCATTTAATACTTAATTTTATAGAATAAAGGGCATACAACCATATGATCATATTTGCTATTGATAATATCGCTAGTCCAAAAGCAATTACTAGTGCTACACTAGTTTCCTGTAATAGCATAGTTCACCAACTATAACTAGTTTATTTACTAGATTAGAAAATAGGTTTTTATCTAAGAAAACGTAGGAGAGGGTTAGGGGGTTTAGATAATGGCATCTATGGATGTAAAGCTTAGTCATGGTGCTGGAGCTAAGGAGATGTGGGAGTTTATACAAAAATATATTGTATCTAAAGTACCTAGGAATCTATGGAAGACAGTTAATGGATATGGACTTGACGTATTAGATGATGGAGCAGTAATTAAGATTGGGGATAATTATATTGTAATATCCATTGATTCCTATACTGTTAACCCTATATTCTTTAAAGGCGGTAATATAGGTGAACTAGCTGTATCTGGTACATTAAATGATCTTGTTATGATGGGGGCTAAACCCATCGCTTTTATGGATACCATTGTTGTTGAAGAAGGGTTTCCTACAAAAGACCTTGAAATAATTATTGAGTCCATGGTAAAGATCTTGAGAGAAGAAGGAATTCCATTGATAGGCGGTGACTTTAAGGTTATGCCGAAAGGATCAATAGATCGTGTTGTTATAACTGGTGTAGGCATAGGGTTAGCTTCTAAGCCCATTATTGATGTAATGATTAATGAAAATGATGCAATCATCGTAACTGGCCCTATAGCAGAACATGGTGCTGTAATAATGGCTCATCAACTTGGTATGGAGGATGAAATTAAAGATTTACGAAGCGATACAAAACCATTAACTAGAACTGTTCTTCCAGTTATTGAGAAATTTAAAGAGTATATCCATGCTGCACGTGACCCTACACGTGGTGGTTTAGCTGCTACTCTGTATGAGTGGGTTTCAAAAAGCGATCTTACAATAATTATTGATAGAAATAAAATACCTATTAGAGATAGTGTCCAATACTTTTTAGACGCTTTAGGCATCGATCCTTTAAATATGGCATCTGAGGGAATAGGTATACTCGCTGTAGAGCCTAGTATTGCAGATGATATAGTTGAAGAGCTTAGAAAAATGGGAGAGACCCATGCAGCTATTATAGGTAAAGCAATTAAGATAAATAATCCATTATTAAGGGGTAAAGTCATAGCTATTACAGAAGTTGGTGGTAAGGTAATAGTAGAGCCAAGATCAGTTAACTTGCCGAGAATATGTTAAGGTGTATAAATTGTGTTTAGGTGTACCTGCTAGAATCATAAATGTATTTGAGAAAGATGGTTTACGTATAGCAAAGGTTATTTTGGGCGGTATTGCTAGGGATGTCATTGTAGTTACAAATGAGGATCTCGAGGAAGGAGATTATGTTATTGTACATGCAGGTATGGCTATTTCAAAAATTGATGAGAATGAATTAGAGACTATATTAAATATCTGGAGAGAACTCGAACAAGTAATCATTGAGAATTAATAGATGTTTAAATGGGTATCAGCTTATGAAATATGCTTTAAGAATAGTTGTTACTGGAATTGTTCAAGGCGTTGGCTTCAGGCCTTTTATTCACAGAATAGCCTT
>CAZVWZ010000085.1:0-5942 GCA_964631195.1 uncultured Desulfurococcaceae archaeon | reverse complement strand
GGACAAGAACTATGGGATGGGGGCGTATAGGACAGCATCGTAAATCTGGTTCACGCGGTGGTTTTGGATTGGTTGGTTTCCACAAGCATAAATGGACATGGACTATAAAGTATGCTCCACACTGGTTTGGTAAACATGGATTCACACAGCCTCCAACTATTGTTGTAGGAATTAATGCTATTAATGTAGGCGAATTGGATGAGATTGCACGCGATATGCTCAGGCAAGGTATTGTCCAAAAAGAAAATAACAAGATAGTTATCGATGTCTCTGTTCTAGGATTTAACAAGGTTCTTGGTAAAGGTAAAATTACATTACCATTGAAGGTTATAACTCCCGCTATTACTGAGAAGGCAAGGGAAAAGATTGAAGCAGCTGGAGGAGAAGTAGTTATCTCAAAATAATATAATTTCTAGGTATCATAAAATTAATATTATCTTATGATCTCTAATCTATAGGCAAACTATATAATCTATAAATCTAGTTCTCATATAGTCTAGTATGGGTAGTAGAGACAGAGGTTTCTAGGGATGGGCGTCCTTGGAGCAATGGCTAAGATCGCTGGCTATATTCCTACTGTTGAGAAACCTATACAGAAGCCTGGACTTTACGAAAGATTATTCTGGACAGCTATTGCACTTGTAGTTTACATAGTCATGGCAAATACTCCCTTATATGGTATAACACAGCAGGGAGCAGGACCTAATCTACTACTTGTAGAGATAATCTTTGCATCAAACCGTGGCACACTCATGGAGCTGGGTATAGGCCCTATAGTTACTGCTGGACTAATAATGCAAATACTTGCGGGTGCAAAGCTCATAGATATTGATTTATCTAATCCTGAGGATCGTAAAAAGTTTACTGCTGCTCAGAAGACATTTGCACTACTGTTAGCTGGTTTTGAAGCGGCTATGTATGCAGCTGCCTGTAGATATTGGACTGTAACTCCTGGTACAAACCCATTCTTTGGATGTCAAGCAACTATTTATCAGAGGTTAGGTGTTGGTCTACAGCTATTCCTTGCAACATATATGGTTATACTACTTGATGAAATGCTTCAAAAGGGCTGGGGTTTAGGCAGTGGTGTTAGTCTATTTATTTTAGCAGGTGTAGCTCAGAGAATGATATGGAATACGTTCTCTCCTATGGTAAATCCATTTACTAGTGAGAAAATAGGTTTTGTGCCATTCCTTATAGATCTTGCTGCAACTGGCGGGGATTGGACAAGAATGCTTATGAGAAGCTATGGCAACGACCTAGTGGGCTTTATAACAACTTTATCAATAATATTGCTATTAGTGTATCTAGAGGGTATTAAAGTTGAAATTCCTGTTACATCGCCTAGACTTAGAAGTATTAAGACTAAAATACCATTAAAATTCTTATATGTTACAAATATTCCCGTACTACTAGTGGGTATACTCTATAGTGATATACTTGTGTTTGCTAACTTAGCTAGAATGTATTTTCCAGGTGCAGGGGGTATAGCTGATCTACTAGCACAATATGATGAAAGTGGAAGAAGGCTTATAGGTGGATTAGCATATTACCTATCACCTCCTGGAAGTATATTAAGCACACTATCTGATCCGATAAAGGCTTTTGTTTATGCCATAAGCGTTCTTGGACTAGCTACGCTATTCGGTATAATGTGGGTAGAAATTTCTGGTTTAAGCGCATCAGCTCAAGCTGAAGAACTTATAAAGTCAGGTATGGAGATTCCTGGTATTAGACGTAATCCGAAGATTCTTGAGAGGATACTTGCAAGATACATTACTCCATTAACTGTGCTCAGCTCACTAATTGTGGCATCTATAGCTGTTACAGCTGATATGCTTGGAGCTTATGGTACTGGTACAGGTATATTACTTGCTGTAGGTATTGTGCAACAATATTATATGATGATAGCTTATGAGAGAACATTAGAGGCATACCCATTGCTTAAGAAGATTGTTGGCGAGTAGTGATATAATGATTCTTATCGAGGCATTACTATTAGGTTTAAGCTTTTCCTTGATAGCTTTATACCTAGCATATTCTATTTCAAGAATAAAATTCTTTCAGGAAGCATTCGAATTTCTTGCAACATATTCTAGTGAGCCTGTAGGAAAAGATAAGCGGAGTATGAGAAAGTTACGTAAGATAAAGAAGCAATTGGATAGAGCTAAAAGAAGATTGATGCTTTTATTCTTTGTACATTTAGCAGTATTTATGTTATCATATACTGCGCTTATATCAACAACTTATCTTGTGATTCCAGTACAGGATATGATTGTAAGAATTCCCATAGGGATACCCTTAATTAGTAATATTAAAGACGGGTACTATATCACTCACATACTGTTTATAGTATTTATAGGCTTTATGGCTCCATCATACTTATTTGCTAGGATAGTAAAGATGACTCAGCCAACTAGATAACCTGGAAAATACCGATAAAGCTTTTAGGCTTGAAATACTTGATATGAGAGTCTAGAGATAACGCTGTGGAGGGTCTTAAAGAATGCCTAGGCCAGGTTTAAGGACGCACTCTAAGAGAAGAGTTTATAGAAGAACGCCTGGTGGTAGAACAGTTATACACTATGAACCATGTAAACCAGGTATTGCTAGATGCGCTGTATGTGGTAAACCATTAAATGGCGTGCCGAGGCTAAGAGCTTCAAAGCTTAGGAGACTTTCCAAAACCGAGAAGAGGCCTGAGAGGCCCTATGGAGGATATATATGCCATAAATGTCTTGCTAGGGCTTTAAAGGCATCTGTCAGAGAAATAGTCTCTTTCTAGGTAGACTAACTATTTAAATACTCTATATTCTCGATAGATATGTAGGTGTTTAACTGAGTTGCCGGTAATAGTTGTTAGTGGTCCTCCGGGCAGTGGCAAGACTACACAGGCTAAGTTAATAGCTGAATATTATGGGTTAAAGTATTACTCTGCTGGAATGATATTTAGGAAAATAGCTGAGGATAAAGGTGTTTCTTTAGAAGAATTAAGTAAGATAGCTGCTAAAGATCCAAGTATTGATTTAGAGATCGATAGTAGAAGCTTGGAGATCGCTAAAAAGGGAAATGTAGTTATTGACGGCCATTTAACTGCATGGATTGTATCAGAATATGCTGATCTGAGAATACTAATCACAGCCCCATTGTTAACTAGAATAAAACGGATTGCTCAGCGTGATAGAATACCTTTCTCTAAGGCTGCTAAAGAAACAATTAATCGTGAATATTATCAAGTAATAAGATTTATTGAATATTATGGTATTGATCCTCGGGAGACAAACGTATTTGATATTATTATTAATACTGAGCAATACACAGTTGAGGAGACGTTCAATATTATAAAGAAAGCTATAGATAAAATTTTAAAGGCTAAAAACATTAGGTAGCTAGCTAGTAATAGTAGGGTGGATAAAAATGCCAGCTATAGAAATTGGCAGGATATGTGTTAAAATAGCTGGACGTGAAGCTGGTAGAAAATGTGTTATCGTGGACATTATCGATGACAATTTTGTACTAATTACGGGACCCAAGAGTCTAACTGGTATAAAGCGAAGAAGAGTAAATATAAAACATATTGAGCCGCTTGACAAAGTTATTGATATACCCAAGGGAGCATCTGATGAAGATGTATTAAAGGCAATAGCTGCTGCAGGACTAACTGATTTTATGAAAGAGATAGTTAAACCAAAGCTTACCCCGGTCTAAGGCATTATTTATATTACTGTAAGTATTTTATGAATATTGTTCGTTTTTATTAACTATTTTAATAATAGTTAGAAGGAATAGGTATATTACTATACTCTATAAAATAGTTATGAGGTATAGTAATTATTGAGGGAGGTATTATTGAGTGCTAGAGAAGGCCTAGAATTCCTAAATAAATTGATAAAATATAGTGGTTTACAGCAGGAATGGATCATACTACGTGATGAAGAGACCGATCCAAATTATGGTATCTTACCCTATAGGAGGGAAATTAATGATCATATAAGAAATGGTGTTATAAATATTGATAAGCCCCCTGGTCCTACAAGTCATGAAGTTGTTGCATGGATTAAACGTATGCTAGGTCTAAGTAAAGCTGGGCATGGAGGCACTCTTGATCCTAAAGTTACTGGTGTTCTACCAGTTGCTCTTGAGAATGCTACTAAGGTTATAGGTAATATTGTCCATACTAGTAAGGAATATGTGATGGTCATACAATTTCATGAACCAGTACCTAGGGAACAGCTTGAAAAAGTACTTGAGGAATTTACTGGAAAGATTTATCAGAAACCACCATTAAGATCTAGTGTTAAAAGAATCATCCGTGTTAGGACAATACATTATATAGAACTACTTGAGTATAATGGTAGGTACGCATTAGTTAAGGTAGGTTGTGAAGCGGGCACATATATGAGAAAACTAGCTCATGATATAGGATTAGTCTTGGGCGTTGGAGCTCATATGAGAGAACTTCGTAGAACTAGGACAGGACCGTTTAGAGAAGATGGGACCCTTATTAGGATGCAGGAATTATCTGAAGCTATTTATTTGTGGAAAGAAGAAGGTAATGAAAAACTTCTTAGAAGAGTAATACTACCTGTTGAAGTAGCTACATGTCATTTACCAAAAGTTGTCATTAGAGATACGGCTGTGGATGCTATAGCCCATGGCGCCCATTTAGCTGTACCTGGTATTGCTAGGCTCACAAACGACATTATTAGGGGATCGAGAGTTGCGATCTATACTTTAAAGGGTGAATTAGTAGCTCTAGGACAAGCTCAATATAGTGTTGAAGAAATAGCTAAGATGAATCGTGGAATAGTCGTTAAGATAACACGCGTTTATATGAAACCAGGTGTATATCCATCTGTTTGGAAAAAAAGTGGTGTTAAAAAAGGTGATTAGCCAACACTATTTCTCAAAAAAACCTTTAAGGAAAGGGAAAAAACGATATATATCATTATTTATCCATGGATATACTTTTGAATTTCTAACATATTCTAGTTTATTTTCAGGAAAAGAAGTGGATATGGGTACTCGACTATTATTAGAAAATATAAAGTTACCTGATAAAGGTAATGTATTAGATATAGGATGCGGCTATGGAGTTATAGGTATTGTATTGGCAAAGCTTAATCCTATGCTTAGGGTATATATGGTAGATATAAATGATCTCGCTATTAAAACCGCTAAGTATAATGCATATTTAAATGATGTAGCTGATCGTATAATTGTTCTTAAAGGAGATCTCTATGAACCCGTGAAAAGTATAGTATTCAAAGCAATATATTCTAATCCTCCACTGTCTGCAGGTAAAGATCTAGTTAATCAATTAATTGTTAATGCAAAGAGGTATCTAGATAATGATGGTTTCCTTCAAATAGTATTAGCTAAAGGTCATGAATATTATCTTGACTTAATAAAGAAGAACTATGTTGATATAGAATGGAAAAAGAAGAAAGGATATTTAATAGTAGTGGCTTATAATTGATCATCTAATATATTATGTTACTAAAGGATAATGCAGGGTTACATACCTTATTTAGGAATTCAATAAAAGTTCCCGGGCTCTGTTTTGGTCACAATATGGGGCATCGTTTTATATGTACTAATGCTACATGATTTATTATTGAAGAATTATTAAATTCCTTAACCAGTTTCATGATCTTATAAATTTAGTGTTTTCATAAACCGGATAAATATTGCTCCTTTAATAATTATAAAATTTATTGTTATTTTTCCAATATTTTAAGGCTCTTTTAATTCTTAATTTTACAAATATCTTATTTTCTTTAACTATGTATTTATCAATAAATAACTGATGTCTTAGCTTAAATTTAAATAGAGTATTAATTTTGATGGCGCCGGGGGCGGGATTTGAACCCGCGCGGGCCGCCAAGACCCACCGGCTCTCCAGGCCGGCCCCTTAGACCGCTCGGGCACCCCGGCTCTGA
>CAZVWZ010000084.1:0-6040 GCA_964631195.1 uncultured Desulfurococcaceae archaeon | reverse complement strand
ATACCATCTTATCTTCTCCAACCTTTTTCTCCTCAACAAGTTCTGCCTCACCAAGATCTTCAGGCTTTAGATCGTCAATATTACTGATGATCTTTCCTCCTGTTGCTCTTTCTAGTTTCTCCATGTCACTTCTCTTTACACGTCTTACTGCTAAGATACCCTTCTTAGCAAGGAAGTGCTGAGCAACCTCATCAATACCCTTCTGACAAATAACAACATTAGCGCCGACATCGGCTATCTTATTAACCATCTTCTTAAGGATCTCCTCTTCCTCCTCTAGGAATGCCCTCATTTGACTTGGATCAGTTATTCTGATCTCTGCATCGATTTCTGGCTTCTCAACCTCTAGTGGTGTATCTAATAGAGCGATTTTTGCATTCTCTATCCTCCTAGGCATTCCCGGATGAACTACTTCCTTATCAAGAACTACTCCATAGACTAACTGTGTATCTAATAGACTTCCACCATGCTTCTTAATGATCTGTATGTTATCTAGATCAATATAGTACTTATCACCACGCTTCTCAGCTATTTGTCTAACAGCCTTAACAGCTATTTCTGCAAAATACTCTCTAACACCATGGACAGCCTTACTTGTTAATGATGTTGTTGCAACTTTTCTAAGTATCTCTTCATCATTAACATCTATCGGCTCAGCGATCTCATAGAGTTTCTTAATAGATTCTTCTAAAGCCTTCCTAAAACCACTAACTATTAGAGTTGGATGAATGTTCTTGTCAAGTAGTTCTTCGGCAAATCTTAGTAGTTCACCAGCAAATATGACTGCTGTCTTAGTGCCATCGCCAACTTCTTCATCCTGTCCTTTGGCAATCTGTACAAGCATTTTAGCAGCTGGATGTTGTACATCCATTTTATCTAGAATAGTTGCGCCATCATTAGTGATCGTTACATCACCAAGTGTGTCGACAAGCATCTTATCCATTCCTTTAGGACCATAAGTCGTTCTTAGAGTTTCTGCTACTGCCCTTACAGCCATAATATTTGTTCTAAGTGCATCTCTACCAGCTGTTCTCTGAGTACCTTCTTTTAATATAAGTACAGGTACACCCATAGGCTCAATAGCCACTTCCATCACCCTCCATGATAAGTATTGATGATTCCATCTAATCAAATACCATGAGAGAGGTTCTATATAAACTCTACCCTCATGATCCGGTTAATGCAATACTAGTACAAGAGATCAGGGTCTAATGGAAGTATGTAAAGTTTTATAAATATCTATTACGATTCCACGTATATAGCTGTCTAGTACTTTACACTATCCGTATAAAACTTTAGAGGGATATAGTATGGGCAAAGTTAGAATAAGATTGGTTAAAAGAACTGCTAGAGAATTACTAGAAAAGTACCCCGATCTATTTACGACAGACTTTGAACATAATAAAGAAGTTGTAAAAAGACTCATAAATACTAAGTCTAAGAGAATAAGGAATAGAATAGCAGGTTATATAACTCATTTAGTAAAGTTAAGAAAGAAAAGAGAACTTTTATCGGTTTCAAAGATCTAACTTCTAGTTCAGTATTTTATGAACAATTATACATATTATACATTAAGAAATTCATTTAAAGATATAATCTACTCTTTAAAATAGGGAATAGGAAAATGAATAATTTGCACGATGTAGTACCAGAAATATTAATTCTTAAACCCTACTCATATAAGTTTAGATTTCATGAAAATGAAGTTTATGGATATGTCTTTATATGTGATTTTAGTAGTGAAATTGCCTCTATTCTTGAAAAACTTTCTAAAGTTATGAATAGGTATAATGACTCAATAATAGCATTATCACCTATGCATATCGTTCCATCAATAAGGGTCTTAGCATTGGCAACACTCTATACTTACGACATATACATTAAACAAAAGAGAAAGATACGAAATAGAGCTCTACTCTTACTATCAATTATTTTCGCCAAAAGACAACTTATTGATACAATCAGTATTATAAATAAGTATATTGATAAAAAATCTAAACTCATTATAATAGGCTATAGGGAATACATAAAGGATCTACTAAATGATTTAAGGGATATCCTTATTTATTGTAGAAATTGTCAAGATAATGACTGGGAATTAAGTATTCGATTTAGAGAAGTTTACGGCCTAGAACCTTTCACTAACCAGGAAGTTAATGAAAAAATCGTAATCACTAAAATCACTAGACATTACTTGTCTCTTTTATAGGAACCTATTATTACCTTACCATTCCTCCTCTTCCCACCATTCCTCTTCTTCAAGTTCTTCTTCCAGCTCTAGCTCCTCTTCTTCCCACCATTCTTCTTCATAGAACAGCATTTCCCTTTCACCTAGGGAGTTCTTTTATCATTTTCTAGATAACCCTTACATATGATTAGATTAAAAACATTTCCACTATAGAAAAGTCATGTATGTAACTAGTTTATTGATAGAAAGGTTATATAGGGGGTCTATACCTAAACTAAAAAAGATTCAAAGCATGATAAAAATGGTGTAGATTAAATGGTAAAATTCTGTCCCAAATGCGGGGGCTTAATGGTACCAACAAAAACTGGTAAAAAAATATATCTACAATGTAGTAAGTGCGGCTACAAAATTGAAATGGATAAATCTGCTAGAGAAAAGTACAAGATATCATATGAGGTTGAGGAGGAAAAAAGAGTAGTTACTGCAAAAGCTACAAAAGGTGTTAGAAGAGCATTGACACCGGAAGAAAGAGAAATGCTGCAAGAATATTATGAAGTATTCCTAGAATCATTCGAAGCCGAAGAAGGTGGAGCTGAGTAATATCGTTTCCCTACTTATTTCTCTCAGATAATACCAGGTCTTCATCCAAGAAGTTTTCTTGTCCGTGCCGTCACCACTCATCATCTATTTCAATTTATATTAGATTTTTACTAAGCTATATAAGTTGGGTATATCCATTTCATATATCTAAATATTGATATACCTGGAATCTTAGGGGATCAATTTGGCAAGAATAGCAGTAATTGATAGAGAGTATTGTAAGCCTAGTAAGTGTAATTTAGAGTGCATAAGATTTTGCCCAATTAATAGAAGAGGTGTTAGGAAAGCCATAGAGCTTTCTCCAGATGGTAAAGTAGCTGTTATATATGAGGACATATGTATTGGCTGCGGAATTTGTATAAAGAAGTGTCCATTTAAAGCAATATCTATTGTTAATATCCCAGAGGAACTTGAAAAAACTGTTGTTCATAGATATGGAGAAAATATGTTTAAACTTTACAATTTGCCTATGCTTAAAAAAGGTAGAATATTAGGCATTATAGGTAGGAATGGCAGTGGTAAGACTACATCGATAAAGATCTTGAGTGGGCTACTAAGACCTAATCTTGGTAGATATAATAAACCTCCTGAATGGGATGAAATTATTAGAAGATTTCGCGGAACCGAATTACAGAATTACCTAAAGAGCCTGGCAAACGGTAAACTCAGAGCTGTTATTAAGATCCAGTATGTAGAACTTGCTAAACGAGCACTAAAGGGTACAGTAAAAGATCTGCTTAAAAAAGCTGATGAACGAGGAATATACAGAGATGTTATAGACTACATGGGTTTAAAAGAAGTCATGTATAGAAATATCAGGCATCTTAGTGGGGGCGAACTACAGAAATTTCTTATATCGGCTGTACTTGTAAAAGATGCTGAAGCATATTTCTTTGATGAGCCATGTAGTTATCTAGATGTTAGAGAAAGAATGAGAATAGCTAAAGCCATTCATGAATTTATTAATGTAGACAACAAATATGTAGCTGTAATAGAGCATGATCTAACAATTCTAGACTATATATCAGATAGTGTGGTTATAATTTATGGTGAGCCTGGAGTATATGGTATAGTCTCTAAACCTTATGGTGTTAGAGCAGGCATAAATCATTATCTACAGGGATACCTGCCCGCAGAAAATATGAGGATTAGGAAGGAAGCTATAAGATTCCGGATACTTGTGACTGAACGAGTATTACCAACAACAGATTATCCGATAGTTCAGTGGAGCAGTATGATGAAAAGCTATACTAGTGGATTTAAATTAATTGTTGAAGCTGGAGAAGCCTATCCAGGAGAAATTATAGGAATTCTTGGACCTAATGGTATCGGGAAAACCACCTTCATTAAATTATTAGGTGGAGAACTAAAGCCCGATACTGGAGAAGTACTGATTGGTATTGAAAAGATAAGCTATAAACCTCAAGAAATATCTCCTAGAATTTTTAACGGAGATACAGTAGCTGCAAATCTTAGACTAGCCAATGCTGATGTTCTAAACCCTGCTTCATGGATCTATGCTGAATTAATTAGGAAGCTTGGACTACATAAAATGCTTGATCGCTATGTAGAAGATCTTAGTGGGGGCGAACTACAGAAATTAGCGATAGCAGTATCATTGTCAAGGAAGGCACAGCTTTACCTACTTGATGAGCCATCAGCATATCTTGATGTTGAAGAGAGATTGAGTATAGCAAGGGTTATTAGACGCATTATCGAAGAGAAACGAGCTACAGCCTTTATTGTAGAACACGATCTTATGCTTCAAAACTTTGCCGCAGACAAGATCATGGTATTTTCTGGCGAACCAGGTGTATCTGGAAAAGCATCGAAACCAGTTGATCTAAGAACAGGTTTTAATACACTATTAAAAGAACTAGATATAACCTTTAGACGGGATCCTATTACTGGTAGACCTCGTGTCAATAAGCCAGGGTCGTACCTTGATCGATACCAAAAAAGTCGAGGAGAATATTATATGCTTGAAGAAACTTATGAAAGACGTGGTGAACCCTAATTTTTAAACATATATTTAAAAAATCAAAGTATATTCTCCAAGATATTATATAGATGTTTAAAATAACATTTTTAACCCCTACTAGATATAGATACAAAATGAAATCATTAATTCATATATGGTGAACTGTGTATGACTAAGAAAACAACTCTTTCAATAATTAAAGCAGATGTTGGATCCATTGCTGGACATCATATGCCTCATCCAGATCAGTTAGCTGTATGTACAAAGATACTTGCTGAAGCTAAAAGGAAAGGTGTCATAATAGATTTCTACGTAACACATGTTGGAGACGATATACAATTAATTATGACACATGATAAGGGCGTTGATCACCCAGATATTCATGGACTTGCATGGCAGGCTTTTCAAGAAGCAGCGAAGATTGCTAGAGAACTAGGATTATATGCTGCTGGCCAAGATCTTTTAAGTGAAGCTTTTTCAGGTAATGTACGTGGCATGGGCCCTGGTGTTGCAGAGATAGAATTTGAGGAAAGACCTAGTGAGCCTATAATAACGTTTCATGCTGATAAGACTGAGCCTGGAGCATTCAATCTCCCACTATTCAGAGTATTTGCAGATCCATTTAATACCGCAGGATTAGTAATTGATCCTAAGATGCATGATGGATTCATATTCGAGGTCTATGACGTATTTGAGGGCAAGAGTGTTAAATTAAATGCTCCAGAAGAGATGTATGATATACTCGCACTTATCGGCACTCCAGGTAGATATGTTATAAAGGCTGTTTATAGGAAAAGGGATGGCTTACAGGCAGCTGTAGTAAGTACTGAAAGACTAAATCTTATAGCTGGTAGATACGTTGGTAAAGACGATCCAGTAGCTATTGTACGTGCACAACATGGATTACCAGCAGTTGGTGAAGTACTAGAGGCATTTGCCTTCCCACACCTAGTAGCTGGATGGATGAGGGGCAGTCACCACGGACCACTCATGCCTGTATCTCAGAGATACGCTCGTGTAACAAGATTTGATGGTCCTCCAAGAATAATAGCGCTTGGATGGCAGATCAAGAATGGCAAGCTTGTTGGCCCTGCAGATCTGTTTGATGATGTAGCATTTGATGAGACTAGAAGACTAGCACAATTAGTGGCAGAATATATGAGGAGGCATGGGCCATTCATGCCTCACCGTCTAGGTCCTGAGGAGATGGAATATACTACGTTACCAGCTGTTCTCGAAAAACTTAAGGATAGATTTGTAAAAGTTGCTGC
>CAZVWZ010000083.1:0-6144 GCA_964631195.1 uncultured Desulfurococcaceae archaeon | reverse complement strand
ATAGTGTTTGCAGGTTAGAGCTATGATGGCGTCGCTTGGCAGTAGCCTGAACTCTAATAATACCTTGTAAAGCTCTCCTTCGGTGTATATGCTCGATATTAGCCTTATGTTTAGTCTTTTAATAAGTTCTCTAACTGCATCAATTACTTCTTTTGGATATCCATGTCTCTTTATCCACTTTCTAGCTGAGTAAGCTCCCTTTACTCCATGTTTATGCTCTAGATAATGCATTGTCGAGGCATAGATTATCTCGTTATGAACCACTGTGTCAATAACGTAGTCTCCAGGATTCTCTTCCAATATAGTTAATGCTTTGTCTGTACTAGGTGTTTTATGGATAATGTGATAGAGTATATTAGTATCCACGAAAATCACGATTGCCAAGCCTCCTCGAGATACCTCTCTAGTTCTTCTTCGCTGGACTCACCAAGGACGCCAATAAGGTCTTTTAACCTCTCCTTCAGGCTCACTTCAATCCTTATTCTAACCTCCTCACCTTCCCTAAGCTCTATAGGCTCCAACGGCTTTAACATGCCTTTTTCATATCTTACTCTTATAATCTTAGACAATCTCGCACCACCCTACAATGAATTACGTTCTCTAGGTCAATTAGCCTTTTCCCAATGGGGTGTTTCTAGGCTAGACATTAGGATATTAATGACGCTACCATGTATAAGATGTATTTTCGGTCAATGATTTCCTCTACATGTATGAAATCTACCCTCATTATCTTATTGTGGCCAGGCTTACCGTTTCCCATCCTGGGTCATTGTAGGTTTTGCAGGGACGGGTTGTGCCTCTACCCCCATGTTTCATCGTGGCTACAAACCACTCCGCATAGGGGTCATGGACACCCATCGGGAGCTAACAGCACAAATCCTACATCCAAGAAGCATTTCCATACACAAACCTATAAAAACCTTCACCCCAGAAACCGCAGACAACCCTAGGCGATATTATAAGGCTTGAGATATAAAGTAGAGCTATAACATCATGATTGCGTTAAATACAGCTACTGAACCTAGTTCTAGCCGAAATAACTGGCATAGGTCTCTAGCCGCGTTATCAGAGTTTGAGGATTTTATGCGCATTATGATTTCCCGAATATTAATTTATACTATTGTGATATATTAACTACACCATTAATCCATTTTTAATTAAAAGTTAAAGAACGCATGGCCTTCTTAAGGAAGATCTAGAGGTTCCTTTATCTTTCAAAGTCCTTTTTATTATGTTTAACTTAAAACTAAACATCTTAACTAGTATTACTTAATCTACTAAGTAATTGGAAAGTTTGACGGTCTTTAGTAGCCTAGTGTTATTAGTGCTTGTGGTCCGTTGTAGACCATTATCATCCGGCTTAGTACGTCTCTGCCTAGTAGTGCTTTGTATGGTTGTCTGTCTAGCTTTACTGCTATCACTCTAACATTATCTATTATGATTCTTGGTATGTTTGCTGGGAAGCGTGATTCTCTCTGGGATGGTATTACTAGCCTCACCATGTAGACACCAGCCTGGCTAGTCCCAGAGGGCGTTGCTAGACTAGATACACCTATAGGTGGGTACCCCAGCTGGTTAAGCACAGTCTCGTCGACGCCAGTTACCGATGCCCCGGTATCTATAAGGGCTCCTAGGTTGTGCGCCTGTCTAACCTCCTTCTTGGTAGTCTTAGCCCACTTCTCCACCACTTATGGTGGAAGAATATCCACAGTTATCTGGGGACCTAGAACCATGAGTGCACGAGGGTCATAGTTATGTAAATAGATAACCTATGAGGGCGACTCCAACGCGACGAGCAGTATTAAGCTAAGAGTCTTCAATTTCACGATTTACCTTATAAGTGAATTATTCATCCCTCCTTATAATTCTTCGATCTTCATAAACCTTCTAAAAGGAGACTAAACTTAAAGCAACTGTCCCATACACCAGATAATATGTATGAAAACTATACCTAACTGTCCCAGATTATCATCAACTAATGGGACAAAAGCTTATAAGTGCCAGCCTTCGGAGCCGGAGATCCCGGGTTCAAATCCCGGCGGGCCCGCCACATCGCTGTAATAGTAATAGCGGCAGTTCTCGCTGCGCTGCTAACGCGCAAGCACTAGCCCAAAAGAGTAAATTTGGGAAAATACAGATTAGTTTCGCTGTTTTCCGGTGCCGATGGACTAGATCTAGGTTTTAAGCAGACTGCTAGGTACGAAATATTATTTGCTAATGATATTTTGAACACTCTTCACTTATTTATTCAAAGAACCTTGGATTAAAGCTAACTAGATGTAAAAAGGGAGAAAGAGCAGAGGCAAGTAGAGGGACTGTCCTAGTATGTGATGTAGAGTAAGTCTAGGGAAGTGGTTTTGCTAGTGAGTGCTAAGGTATATAATGGAATTTACGCTGCATTGGAGGTATTCTGGTTCGTAAGTCAATTAGTGCCTTAGATCTGCTTAATAATCTTCTCTACTACATCCCTTACTTAGTACCTAGTTCGACCTTATAGTGCTTAATACCTAGTTCTTGAACCAGTTGCTCTACACCACACCCTACTTCGGGGGCCGCTACCACATTAACTCCTCTATCCTTAAGGAGCTTCACGATAATAGGTCCTACACCGCGACTTAAACTCGTTCTCGATGACTTCCCTAACTGTGTAGCCTTCCTCTGAAGCCTCTATAATGGTGAGGTACGGAGCCCTCGCAAATACCTCGTCAATGACGTCGTCCAAGCCATTGCGGCCTCTAGTTGGTGTAGCTATCACTAACTTCATGGCCTTCACCAGAGACCAGCTAGTAGCCTTCCCCTCCTATGCCTTAAGCGCCTCCTAGCTCTCCTCTGCCGTGGAGGTAGAGCGTACGGCAGCATGGGTGGATGACCTACTGAGCCGCTGTAACCTCCCGGGGCTGCTACCCGACCTACTACGGCGCTTCTTAGCTGAAAGTTAGGGCATGAAGACCCGTCAGGGTCTACAGGTACGTTAAACAGCCTACAGTAGCCATTGCTGAAGTTAATGCACTCTTTATGTGTGGGCATTTCTTAACCACCATTTTTTGAGCTATTGCACAGTTATTAAGTCTTACCCTTGGCATATACACATATGTATGGGTTGCATATGCTACCTCTCTCTGCAGTAAGTTATGGCGAGTGCTTTAGGAAGAAGGCGCCAGTACTTCAAGGGACTTCAAGTACGCCATCCGTGATTACGGACTCTTTCTTCGCAACTATAGCTGATTCTGGGTTTGTGTGCTTCCTTATGAAGATATAATCTGCTGCCGTATTCATCCATATTTTCTCGGTGCCCCGTCACGCCAGGTCTTGCACTATATACTTGAACATACTTAGATATGAACTTATTTTCTGTTCACACATATTCTCATCCTACGTAAATATTATGACTTCCTTTACCTTCATCCTCGGTGATAATGACGGTCTCTCTACAAGATGCTCTAAGGCTTTTACTGCTTATAATTTATAGTTTCTTGGAGGTTTAATGATCGAATTGATCTCCTCTTCAACTAGTAATAGGGAACCTAACCAAATAGCTCCTAAACTCATTGCATGAGTAGCTAATAACATGTTCCATCGTAGCAGCAATACTTTTTGAATAGTCTATAAGGTAGCTGCACTACTAAATTCATCACGGTGAACTCGCCTCTTCACATTTAAATAGTACAGCTACATATACTGGGGCATAGTACTTTTCACTCTTAATCTTGGTGCAAAACTATAGTCATACCACCCAATGCTGCCAACAAATCTCACACTATTTAGTAGGATAGAAGGGGTGAGCAGAGGTAGCTCAAGGGGTCTAGTACGCTGGATTAAGATCTTATCTGCTTAGCCCATAGTGCTGGACTAATTTAGCGAATCGAAATAGACATAATCCCTGAGTTAGCACCTAGTCTTGGGGGCTTAATTAATGATGCTGTATCTGATTGGGTGTGAGAGTCTAGGTGTGAGGGGGCTATCATGCTTCATTAAGTTAGGTAGTCGGTCTGTACTCATAGATCCTGGCGTAGCTTTAGGGTATACGCGCTATGGGCTACATCCCCACCCGCTGCAGGCAGCTTTCTCAGAGATTACCAAGGTTCTACTGACTTCGTTTTGGCATAGGGCTACAGACATAGTAGTGACTCACTTCCACGGCGATCACGTCCCACTATATAATGCTAACCCCTTTCAACTCTCCTTGAATCTTGTGAAAAAGTTGAATGATCACGCTCTACTCTGGATGAAGGATTATGGTGAGCTAACACCGTTCGAGAGGACTAGGTTCGAGAAGCTATCTGAGTACTTTAAGAGCAGAATAGTCTATGTTAACGATGAGTACGCTAGTAATGATGGATTAATAGAGTTCTCAAGCACTCACCCCCACGGCCTAAGTAGGAGTACGCGGGTTATGGTGGTGAAGGTGGGTGAGCCGCCACACTCCATAGTCCACCTATCTGATACTCAATTACTAGCTGATGAGGTCATCGATAAGGTGCGTTCATGGAGCCCTAGGGTGGTGATTACTGATGGACCGCCACTCTATAGATTAAGTGGTGCAGTGAGGGAGAGCGTAGTTAGGAAAGCAGCAAGTAATGCCTTGAGGCTCGCCGACTACGCTGATTACGTGATCATAGATCACCACATAGCTAGGAGTATTGAGGGCATGAGGTGGCTTGACCGCTTAAGGAGGGAGGTCGGTAATAGGATCATGTGCGCAGCAGACTATATGAAGAGGCCTAGGCTACTTCTCGAGGCCTGGAGGAGAATTCTGTACAACGTGATACCGGTACCTCACAACTGGTTTATTATTAGCGAGTATAGCGGGTTCGGGAAAGCCATCAGTAGTTACGGAGACGTGATTGAGGAGTTAGTAAAGAGTGTTCCGAGAGAGGTAACGCTTGATGAGTTGGAGATTAAGAGAATATTAAAGGATGCTGTAGGGGACTCGAGATCATACTTTAGATTATGGCGTTATCCTTAACTAAGCCCATGAGTTGTAGTGAAACTAATGAATCCACACTAAAGACTAAATACACATAAGCTGGTTTAGAAATACCAAGAAGGAAATATTTCTCGATCAATAAAGCATAAATTTATTAAACACACCATAGAGTTTTGTTTAAAAATAAATCACTTTACAGCTATTTCTGAGAGCTTACTTACTACGTTTAATCATCTTTTTCAGCATTAAAGTATAGAGTACTGAGACAGGGAGTATGACACAACCAAGTATCACATCCATCCTCAGTAAGTGTTCACTAATGATTGAGTAGTCTACCTCCTCACCTAGTACTATAGCATCAAGCACTGCAGCCGCAGCGACCATGACTTGAATCGTTAGCGCACCTTGGGCTAACCACGTACCGCATGCTACGACCGCTAAGTGCGTGGCTCGATCCCCTCTTAAGGCGTAGTACGCAGACATAGTAAGTGAAGCACCTACCGTCAGAGCTACTAAGGCGAAACCTAAGTCCCCAGGTATGAAGTTGGAGTAGAGCTGCTAATTAGCGCTAGCGAGGCTGATGCACCAATTAATGATTGAGATGAGGCCTGTAAGTAGGTACGCTAGCCCTAAAGCAGTTAGTACTGATAGGTTGAGTACCTTAACGTGTCTTGCACCTACGTGAGCCACGTTTACACACCTCCTTAAGTAATTCCTAATACGTGTCCTCCAGCAACGATGAGGAGAGCTATAGCAAATGCCAACACGATCTCATAAACTAGGGCTAGGATAGTGTACTTCAGTCCTAACTCACTCCTTATAGCTGCTAAGGTAGCTATGCATGGGACGTATATCAGTACAAAGGCCATATACCCGGTAAGTGGAGTAAAGGAATGGTGCCCTGCAATAGCATGTGCTACTGTCTCCTCTTCTCCAACACCATAGAGAGCTCCGAAGGTCCCCACCACGACTTCCTTAGCTATGAAGCCGAAGAGCAGTGCTACAGATGCTCTCCAGTCCCATCCCATAGGCTTGAATATCGTTGAAGAGAGTAATCTACCGATTATTCCTGCAAAACTTTCCTCTATATGGTCTGGACCTAAGTACCCCATAGGACCTGTTACTGAGAGAAGCCATATTATCACTACTCCCAGAAATATGACGGTGCCTGCTTTAAACAAGAACCTCTTAGTCCTCTCCCAAGTCTTCATAGCTAT
>CAZVWZ010000082.1:0-6219 GCA_964631195.1 uncultured Desulfurococcaceae archaeon | reverse complement strand
ATTATCCTCCTTCTTATCCTAATATATTCCATCAACTTCTTCTCATCAACATCTTCAATTAAAGATCCTTTAACAACATCCATTAATGGATGCCCAAGAAGATTTCTTAATTTATTAAGATCTACCTTTACACCAGTTAATTCACTGGCTCTCCTAAAACTTTCTATAATAACCTCTTCGCTATCTACCAATGTTCCATCAAGATCAAATAATATTAGTCTCAGTCCTTTTAACGCCATTATAGACACCTTAGACCTAACATAGTGCTTTCGGGACATAAAAATATTAGTGAAAAATAGATCGACATTCTATCATAGAAATATTATGTGTTCTAAGTAATATGGAAAATCTAACTTTAATAAAGATAGACTCTATTATTCCTTAAAAGATCTGAAGAAGATCATTCATGTAACAGCATCGATAATGGGATGAGTACAAATAAAATTAATATTTTGAATAAATTAGAGTAAAGATCTTAAAAGACTAGATATACTTTGTAAGATTATCATAGTTGTAAATTGGTTCTAGATAATACGCTCTTATTTTTTCTCCCTTAGGTATAGTCTTTACTCCAGGCTTAATTATGGTAAAAGCATTAGACTTAATAAAAACAGATACATGATATGAACCTAGTCCGCGAATAATACTAGCTCTATTCTTGTTATAGTCTATTTTAAGAAATCTCAGTCTATAGAATCCGACATATTTATCAAATACATAATCATCATCGATCCTTACATCAATAAATGGCAGCTTTACACTAAATCCATGTCCAGCCATATAATTAATGATAGGTAGTATAATGAATAATGTACCAGATAATGTCGATTGTGGTAAGCCTGGCAAATTTATTATTGGTATTCCTTCAACTAATGTACCGCTTGTCGATCTTCCTGGATGCGCTTTAAGACCTCTAAAAAATATCCTTGGCCTATAGAACTGGTAGATCGTGATCCATGTGAAATCCTTCGGCCCCATTGAAACACCGCCGATGGTTATTATTAGATCTATTCTTTTCCTTAATAGATAATTTATCTTTGAAATAAGATCATTTGGATCATCTTTTGCTAAGCCCATATATGCTATTCTAGCTCCATAATATTCAAGTATATGTTTTAGGAAAAATGAAGAAGATGCTGTTATCTTAGATGTAGATGGAGTGACTATTTCATCAGTTAATTCACTACCTACACCAATAATAGCTATTCTAGGTCTACAGAATACTTTAACATATTTTATCCCAAGGTCCATTAATGCCTTCTGAATGCTTAGATTTATATAATCTCCTTTCGATGCGATCTTCTCACCTTTCTTAAAATCAGATCCTTTTCTAAAAACATCTAAGCCGCTCTTAATCTCTCTATAAACATAGATCATATCTCCTTTTCTCTTAACGGATTCAACTGGAACTACAGCATCAGCACCAACAGGTAATGGATAAGCTGTCTCAACAAATACAGCCTCTCCTTCCTTAATAGTATATTTATGAGCATTCCTAGGATCTACTCCTTTAACCACCTTCAGCTTAATAGGCTTCATGGAAGATGCACCTTGTGTATCAATACTCCTAATAGCATAGCCATCAACATGAGAAATATCTATGAATGGCCGATCAATTGGAGAATAAATATCCTCGGCTAATACATATCCCAAAGCATATCTTACATCAATTTCACTAATACACGGACTAAGATAAGGCTTAAACATATCAAGAACTGTATTTGGATCGGAATACTTGAATAGCCTAAATAAGCTATCTTCTACACTCAATAAGTATCCCCAAATCAAGTAAAATGACGAGGGCTATAATATATGTATAGCTATTGTTCCGTTTTATAATAGTAGGATTTTTCTAAGTAAATCTATTATATCATCGATAGTTAATCCGATGAAAACTATACGATCTCGAAAACAATTAATAATATCTATTGCATCAGATACATTAACACCCTTTAACATATTTTCTAGCTCTTCTACAGCTTCCATCGGATATGCAAAGAAGTCTCCGCTTATGATTATGTCTTTTATTATACCTGACTCTATCTCTAGATCTATTTTTAGGGTTTTACCGCCTTTCACCCTCTTTAGCCCACTCCTATAAACCAATGTATCATTACCTCTTGAAAATCCATTCTTTCGATCTATATTTCTTAACTAGTTTCCTAGCATACATTATTTCCATAGGAGTTAATTCTCCGCGTTCAAATTCTATATTTAATGCTTTTTTAAAGCCATTGATCAGAGCACTTATAACACGTCTATAGCCAGGATTATACCCTAATTCTAATGAAAGAGTTGTAACCCTCTCTCTAATGCTTTTAATACCATGTGCCAACATTTTTTCCTTCGGTATTTTGATTACATTGGATAATGTATTGAGATCTGTATCATACATTAGTGTGCCATGTTGAAGAAGGCTATGTTTTTTCCTTGCCTGTGCACTACCAGAAATCTTTTTACCATTGACTAATACATCGTTAATAGGTTTATATTCTGCCTTTAAACCAAATTCTTCAATAGCATAAACTATTCCCTGGCAGATAATTTTGTAGCTTTCAAGAATATCCCATGAAATATTATCTATTCTTGCAACAACAGAATATGTTATTTCACCATCCATATCATGGTATACTGCTCCTCCACCAGTAATCCTGCGAGTATAATTCATATTCCTTGATCTAAGGAATTCAAGGTTAATAGCATCATATACCCTCTGGAAATAGCCAAACGTAACACCACTTGGCTTCATAGTATATATCCTGAGAGTATTCGGGATCAACCCTTTTTCATGTAAAACTAGCATTGCCTCATCAACAGCCATATTCCAATAAATACTTCCCTCTCCAATCACTAATCTCCAAATCATTTATAGATCCCTAATATAGTAGCTCATCTAAAATTATAATACCTTGAAAGACAATAAATAATTACCCTTAACATAGTACCAATATTTTAGATAAAATGACTTAGTTGGAGCCTATGTCCCATGGACGCCCATAAACACGTTATTAGAGCGTCTATAGCTACACTCGCAAAACTTGGACTTATAGATTTAAGAATGCATTTTCCAATGGAGACTATATATTTGCTACAATATAGTGAAAATGGCTGTCTAGCTAGCTGTAGATTCTGTCCCCAGAGTACTATCAATGCAGTTGATAAGAAATTTCTAGCAAGAGTTACATGGCACATTATCCCCTTGAATAAATTAGTCAACAGTATATTAACTAATAGATCTTGGATAAAGAGGATATGTATACAGTCAATTATGAAGGAAGGATTTGTACAAGAAATAATCGACATAATAAGGTATTTTCGCAGAAACAACATAGAGATACCCATAAGCGTCGCCATAACTCCCATATCTATAAAATATCTTTATATATTGAAGGAGCTTGGCGTAGATCATATTGGAATAGGATTAGATGCTATATCTCCAAAAGTGTTCATGGAAATGAATAAACCATATACATGGAATGTATATATGGAATTTATAGAAAAATCCATATATGTTTTCGGTAAAAAACATGTATCTGTTCATTTAATTATTGGCTTAGGAGAAACTCCATTAGAAACCATTGATTTAATTCATAGATTAATTAAGATAGGTGCAAACATTGCTTTGTTCTCTTATACTCCGTTAAAAGGATTAAGGCTTCCGGTAAAAAGACCTGATATAAGCTATTATAGAGCTATACAGATCCTTGTACATTATCTCTATAAAGGCTATAGTCCATCAGATATCGTCTATATAGATGATGGGAAGATATTTGTAAAGAAGAAAGTCATTGAAGCTATTTTAGAAAATATTGATGAATACTTAGAAGTATTTTTGACTAAGGGATGTCCATACTGTAATAGACCATATTATAATGAAAATCCTAAAGGACCTTTCTATAATTATTATTCTAAAGATCATGTGAAAAGGCATGTTGTTGATCTAAGACATGAATTATTAAAGATCAAAGGTGATCATTGATTCATGGATAAACCTTTAGTTTTTATACCAGGCAGGAAGTTTCCAAGTATAAGTATTACAGGCTCTCGATGCTGGCTTAATTGTAGTTATTGTATGGGACATTATCTTAAGTCAATGGATCATGTTTTATCTCCAAAGGAATTATATGATTTAGCTAGATATTATTGGAAGAATAAAGCAATAGGTATGCTAATAAGTGGTGGATTCACAAGAGACGGTAGATTACCTATAGAACCATATCTCCCTGTTATCAAAGATATTAAAAATGATTTTAAACTAATCATAAACCTACATATAGGAATAGTTGATCGTAAACTAGCTTCAAATATTCGATACTCAAAGATAGATATAGTAGACTATGAATTCATTCTTGACAATAGAGTAATTAAAGACATTAAACATCTTGACAGGGACGTTGACGACTACATTAGAGGATATGAGGCTCTAGTCAATTATGGTCCAGACTACATAGTTCCACATATACCATTAGGCCTAAAATATGGAACTATAAACTGGGAGTACATGGCTATTGGTATCCTAAGTGATTACGATCCATACTTAACTGTTTTTCTAATATTTACGCCTACAAAGAATACTCCCATGTCCCATGTAAAGCCTCCAAAAACTAGTGATATACTTGATGTTATATACTATGGTAAGAAAAGATTGAATGGAGAAATAGCTCTAGGATGTATGAGGCCCTGGGCCTTAAGATATGTCATTGATGAAATCTTGATCAAGAATAAAGTAGTTAATAGAATCGTTAATCCTCCAAGAAAATTAATTAATAAATATGATCTAAGAGTCATAGAGGCATGTTGTTCAGTTCCGCAATCAATTCTTTCTGCTATAGGATATCGTATTGATTGAAAATCTAAATACTATATTTATTATCAGATATCGAGAGAAAATAGTATTAGGTATTAAAGCAGGTGTATAGAGATTGAGCGTAGGAATATTCATTGGATTCATGTTCCTAGGACTAGGGCTTGGCATGCTATATGGAAATACTGGAGCTGGCTTATTAATAGGTATGGGTATTGGTTTTATAGTATCATCACTATTGTCTAAAGGCAAACGGATATTTATTGAAGCTGGAGTTACCCATCGTAGTATATTGATTACTTCATTAATAATAGGTGGAATATTTATATTCTTTGGATTATGGGTTTTAGGCATTATCACTATATCGTGGAATGTAATTGCAGGGTTCTTATTGTTATTATTAGGTATAGCGTTTATTGTATGGGGAGCACTATCTTATATCAAGCATTAAATCATTCCATGACAGGAGACGATGATTATGGATTATATGCAGGGAATGCATGATCTATTATCAAGAATTTCTTCTGCCGACATAATAGTTATAGGAGGTAGTTACGCTGGATTAATGGCTACCTATGAGGCATCTAGAAGAGGATTTAAAACTATTCTTATTAAGAAGAGCCTTGTATTTCGCCATATATTTATTATGGTGGTATTTGGGGTTATGTTATTATTTCTAAGAATTTACATGATCTATTAATTAAGGATCTCGGGTTAAGGATGATTAAGAAAGTTGATGAAGTATATCTTGTTGATAGCAATGAGTTCTATACAAAGCTTTTATCAAGAATATATGACTTAGGAGGCTGCGTTTTAACTGGATTCTCTATAGAGCCCTATTATAATGTTGATGAAGAAGGTAATCTAGAGCTTGTGGGCGTATTAATAAAAAGATCAGAAGAAAACAGTATAAGTGACTACATGGCCATAAAAGCTAGATATATTATCGATTCCTCGGGTTTAGAAGCATTGTTTTCGCAGTATATTATTCAGCGGATAAAGCCTCCAATAATACCCGCAGGACCTGGCCCAATTATTCCTGGCTCTAATGAAGTTATTGAGAGAACTTACTGGCTTGTTGAAGATAATGTTGTTAATGCTGGACTAGCTGCTGCATTAATTCTTGGTGCCGCTATACCTTATCCCGATGTTACGACATTGATTTTAAGTGGTAAAAAGGCTATTGAATTAATTATAGAATCAATGGAGAAGATAAGTGAAAGAAAGGCTCATGAAGATAAATATATTCCTGGCATAATATAATTTCTTGATGATATCTATATTAGGGATTTCAATTTAATTTTAATTTATAATGGTTTAATACGTATAGTTTAGGAGATGTGATATAATGTTTAGGAGATACATGTTAATAGCTACTTTAGTTCTAGTGATAATGATCATGTGTATTCCAGTAA
>CAZVWZ010000081.1:0-6293 GCA_964631195.1 uncultured Desulfurococcaceae archaeon | reverse complement strand
TGAAGTTGTACAGAGAATTATCGATGTAATGGGTAATATACCATTACTGCCTATATTAATCCTTCTAGCAAATATTGTTATTGCATTGTTCCCTAATAACCCAGTGCTTATCCTTCTAACAATATTGCTAATACTTGTGGTATTTGGATGGGGTGGATTGGCGATAATAACGCGTTCAATGACTTTAAGTATTAAGGAAGAACCCTATGTCGAAGCCGCTAAAGCTCTTGGTTCAGGAAATAGACGGATACTATTTAAACATATAATTCCACAGATAATCCCATACATTGTTGCCAGTATGGTATTCTCAGTTCCTAACGCGATACTTACAGAGGCTGGCTTAAGTGTTATAGGAATAAGACATGGATTACCAACATGGGGTGCCATATTAGCAAGTGCTAATACTCCACAGACTAGAGCTGTTGCAATGCGTTCATGGTGGTGGATAATACCACCTGGTTTACTGATATCTATAACTTCACTGGCATTTGTATTATTGGGTATGGCACTTGAAAAGATAGTTGAACCAAGATTCCGTACAGCTTAGAGATTTTTAACTATTTTTCCTAAGTATATTCCATTTTTATTTTTTATAATTTCTACTAGAGCTCGTTTGCTCCTTTGTACATGTTTGCCTATTATAGTAATAATTCTATGTCTTCTATCATCTATACCTATGTATTCGCCTCTAAATATTCCCCTGCCAGCTATGTTGACTTCGATCAAGGACCCAATATCATATACAATAGGAATTCTTTTCATGTATTTCATACCCCATTCATCCATACTCCATCTAAGTTTTATACCAAGTGTCCTTTCCAAGTCTTCAATTCTACTCCAGTATTCTCTCCAACTTAGGGGTCTAACTCCCCTTACTTTACGTCCAAATCTATGGACATTGTACTTTTGAATGGTTACAGGAGGCCATCTTTTCCCGGCACCTATTTTTATAGCCCATCTTACTACATCAATTACATCTTTATCATTTACTCCTGGAATCCACAATGGTGTTATATGTAGATCTATTTTAGTATTTTTAGCTACATATTCGGATATATTAATAACGGTTTTCACATCAAACCAGTTAACGCCTTGTAAAATACGGGCTTTGCATCGATCGAGAGTTTCAATACTTAAATTTATCCTGTCTAAACCACCTTTTTCCAGTTTATCAACATACTTATAAGACATTAAAGCTCCATGCGTCTCAAGTGCAACACTAGATACACCCGGTATGCGTTTAAGCTCATGTATTAGCTCAACGAGATAAGGATACGTTAAGGGATCTCCCATGGTATCTATTAAAACCTCAATTCCTGATCCTTTATATCTGATGGCCTCTTTAACTCCCTTAATTATAACATGTTTATCGACTATATATTCTGCCCACCGGTGTTTGCTAAAAGGTCCAGCATCAACACTACAAAAAATACAATTTAACGGACAAATAGTTGTGGGTCTAACCTGTAGTACATTTGTCCCCCTGTCTATTACTCCAAATGCAATATAGCCAAAGGCCGGAGTAACTTGATTAACCCAATAAATTACTCTACCATCAGGATATTTTCCAAGAATCTTAAGATATTCCATTTACTGACCCTATATTTCATCCTCTATATTGTTATCTATCTAAGAATTATTGTTATTTTAAATTTTAATAATAAAACTATCATAAATGGATAATAAAACAGATCTTTTATACAGATCCTTGGCTACGATAGTTAATCGAAGAGTATTCGTTAAAATATGATTAGATCTATTATATCTAATAAAGCTTATATAGGAGCGACTATTATTTAAACTAAAAACATTAAAATAGTTCCTTAATTATTGGTATATCGTGGTTGGCGGGTAGGTAACCATTGAAAAACGTAGATTGTCGCAATGAAAAGAGGTGTATCCAATGGTTAATGAAGTATTGCTTGACATAAGAAATCTAAAGACGTATTTCTATACGACAAAAGGTGTTGTAAAAGCAGTAGATAACATATCAGTGAAGCTCAATAAAGGAGAGGTTTTAGGCATAGCTGGTGAATCCGGCTGTGGTAAGAGCACTCTTGCATATTCGATAATAAGATTAGTTCCTCCCCCAGGCAAAATTGTTTCTGGCGAAATCTATTTTGATGGAAAAAATATATTGAAATACAGTGATGAAGAATTTAGGAGAAAGATTAGATGGAAAGGTATATCTATGGTATTTCAAGGTGCTATGAATGCTTTAAATCCTGTTTATACAGTTGGTGATCAAATAGCAGAGGTAATTATGCTTCATGAAGGATTAACAAAGAAAGAGGCTTATACAAGAGTATATAAGTTATTAGCCTTAGTAGGTATTGATCCGAGGCGAGCACATAGTTATCCACATGAGCTTAGCGGCGGTATGAAACAACGTGTAATGATTGCTATGGCTCTAGCTTTGAATCCTCCCCTAGTAATAGCTGATGAGCCTACAACAGCTCTTGACGTAGTAGTTCAAGCACAAATTATGAACTTATTAAAAAGACTTCAAAGAGAATTAAAGATATCAATTATTTTAATAACTCACGATCTTAGCCTAATTGCAGAGATAGCTGATAAAGTAGCTATCATGTATGCTGGAAAAATAGTTGAATTTGGAACTGCAGAGCAAATATATTATAATCCTCAGCATCCATATACTCAAGGTCTACTATCTAGCATACCCCGGTTACATGGTGAATTGAAAAAACTAGAATGGATTCCGGGCGTTCCACCAGATTTAATTAAGCCCCCTCCCGGATGCCGTTTTGCTCCTAGATGTAAGTTTAGGTTTGAAAAATGTGATAGTGAGCCTCCAGTAATCGAGATTGAGCCTGGACATTATGTTGCATGCTGGCTTCATGTAAAATCCTAAAGGTGGTTTATCTATGAGTGAACCAAATATATTTGAACCCACTCCAGATCAAAATACAGTATTATATGTAAAAGATCTAAGGACGTGGTTTCCTGTTAGGCGAAGCTTAACCGATATAATAATGCGTAGACCAAGGAAATATGTTAGAGCTGTCGATGGTATATCTTTCATAATTAAATCTGGCGATGTATTCGGCTTAGCTGGAGAATCAGGATGTGGTAAGACAACAACGGGAAAAACCATACTTAGGCTTTATGATCCTACAGGAGGGCTTATAGCATATAAACCAAGAGAAATATTGATAGAACAGCTTGAAGAGAAAGGCTATGAGCCAACAGTAGTTGATCAGTATGGAAGTATAGATGTCGGAAAAATACCGGCAAAATTTCTAAAGCCTTTGCGTAGAGAGATGCAGATGATTTTCCAAGATCCCTATGGAAGTCTTAATCCTAGGATTACAATATACGAGATTTTAGAAGAACCTCTTCTTATCCACAAGATCGGATCAACGAGAGAAGAAAGATACGATATTATTGCTAAGGCTCTCGAAATGGTAAAGCTAACTCCTCCCGAGGACTTCATGTTCCGTTATCCACATATGTTATCCGGTGGTCAAAGACAAAGAGTTGTTATAGCTAGAGCATTAATCCTTAATCCAAGATTTATAGTAGCCGACGAACCCGTTTCAATGCTTGACGTAAGTATTCGTGCAGAAATCCTTGAACTTATGATGGAGCTTAAGAGAAAAATGAATCTTACATACATATTTATTAGCCACGATTTAGCTGTGTCAAGATATATTACTAATAAACTTGCAATAATGTATCTAGGCAAAATAGTTGAGATGGGAGAAACTAGAAGAGTTATCGAAAATCCACTCCATCCATATACTAAAGCCCTTATAGAAGCAATACCAGAACCTGATCCTAAGAATCGTATTAAACTAAGAGAAGTACCAATAAAAGGTGAAGTACCAAGCGCTATTAATATACCGCCTGGATGCCGTTTCCATCCAAGATGCGTTGCTCTAGATAGCAATCCTAATCTAAAGCCATACTGTACAAAGAAGGAACCTCCTCTTATTGAGATTGAGCCTGGACATTATGTTGCATGCTGGTTATATGCTAAAAAATAATTTACTATAACTATTTTTATTCTATATCTAAATCTAATATTATTAGGTAATAGTTAAAACCTCTATGGTGAATATACTCTTGAACCCTGAAAAAGAAACAGGTATTATTGGATGGGGATCATATATTCCCCGTTATAGACTTCCTCTTGACGAGATAGCTCGTATATGGGGTTTTGCCAAGGAGACCCCTAGAGGATTAAGAACTTTTGAGAAAGCAGTAGCTAGTAGAGACGAAGATGCTACAACAATGGGTTGGGAAGCAGCATTTAATGCATTAAGGAGAGCAGGAATTAATCCCAGAGAAATAGGTGCAGTATGGTTTGGTACAGAGTCAAAGCCCTATGCTGTAAAACCATCTGCAACGGTTATCGCCGAAGCACTAGGCATAACACCCGATACAATGGCGACTGACTTAGAATTTGCGTGTCGTGCAGCTAGTGAGGCTATGAGGATAGCTATTGGTGCAGTAGCTTCAAAACTAGTTAAATATGCATTGGTTATAGGCTCTGATACAGCGCAAGCAGAACCCGGAGACATATTAGAGTTTACAGCTTCATCAGCAGCTACAGCTTTCATTATAGGATCATCTAATGAGGCTGTAGCTGTATTTGAGGCTAGTTATACTTATGTAACCGATACACCTGATTTCTGGAGAAGAGCCTACATTCCATATCCGTTACATGGAGAAGGATTTACTGGTGAACCAGCATATTTCCACCATATAGTTAATGCTGTTAAAGGCCTTTTAGAGAAAACGGGTTTAAGCATCAATGATTTTGACTATGCAATATTTCATCAGCCAAATGGTAGTTTCCCATTAAAGGTAGCTCGAAAACTTGGTATTCCTAAGGAAAAGGTTTTGCCCGGTCTTGTTACTCCATATATTGGCAATAGCTATAATGCATCTGCTTTAATAGGTTTATCCAAAGTTCTTGATAATGCTAAGCCCGGTGATAGGATCTTATTAGCTCCATTTGGTAGTGGAGCTGGAAGTGATGCATACAGTATTGTAGTTACTGACAAGATTATTGATAGAAGAGATAAGGCTCCAAAAGTTGAGGATTATCTTGCACGTAAGAAAATAATTGATTATGGTATGTATGCTAAATGCCGTGGTTTAATTAAACGTATTAGGAGGTGAATATGTATGAAGTACTCCATAGCTCGTTATTGGAGAGAAAAACATAGTTACTATAGATTAAAAGCTACTAAATGTCTTAAATGCGGAAAAATAAATTATCCTCCATCAAAGGTTTGCAGATATTGTGGTTCAAGAGAATTAGAAGATCTAGAGTTATTCGGCCCGGCTAAAGTACTTACATGGACAATAATACATACGTCTCCAATAGGATACGAGGAGTATAGGCCATTAATTATAGCTATGGTTGAACTGCTTGAAACAGGTGTTAGAATAATTACAAGATTAACTGATATTGATCCCGAAGAAGTTAGGGAAGGAATGCTTGTAGAACCAGTGCTTAGGAGAACTGGTGAAGACGGTGAAGCAGGTATTATAAGGTATGCATTGCTTTTTAGACCCTTAATTAAGGGTGCTTCAGAGATTGGATCTAATAAATGATATTAGAGAATTTATTAAAAAAGTTGTTAATAAACAAATTTCTTTTCATAAAATTGAAGAAGAAGCTGGAAACGCCAATATAGCTGCTGTTATCAGGAGAAAAGCTCTTGAAGAAATACTCGGTATTAATTTACCTGCAATAGGTTCAACTATAATTGATTTTGTAGAAATATATAGGAGAAACATAGAAAACCCGATCGGCGCAATCCAAATCCCTTTAGGTATAGCTGGGCCTTTAAGAATTAATGGAGATTACGCCAATGGGGAATACTATATACCTTTAGCCACTACTGAAGGAACTTTGGTTGCTAGTGTTAATCGTGGATGTAAAGCCCTAACTCTAAGCGGTGGAGTATACACAAAGATCCTTTACGATGGAATGACCCGTGCTCCATTATTTTCCTTACCTACTATACGGGATGTATATAGATTCATTGAATGGATAAAATCTAATTTTGATAAAATAAAGAGTGTTGCTGAATCAACAACTCGTCATGGAAAGCTAATAAGAATAGATCCATTTGTACTAGGTAATAATGTATGGTTACGATTCATATATTCGACTGGAGATGCTATGGGTATGAATATGGTTACTATAGCTACTGATAAGGCTTGTGAATACATTATCGGTAATTATCCAGGGGAAATTGATTATATAGCTTTAAGTGGTAACATGTGTGTTGATAAGAAGCCTTCTGCACTAAATC
>CAZVWZ010000080.1:0-6324 GCA_964631195.1 uncultured Desulfurococcaceae archaeon | reverse complement strand
CCAGTTATGCAGAAGAAGATGTTTGGCTGGGTATTCAGGGAATTAGGCTTTGATGAGTCTAAGTTTGTTGGTGTCGAAATTAGAAACATGACCACTGAGGAAGCCATCAAAGCTATTGAGAAGGCTATTGAAGAGGGTTAATGAACATGGCTAAAAACTGGTATCCAATCATAGACTATGATAAGTGCAATGGTTGTCTATCATGCCTTAATTTCTGTCCTCACGATGTTTTGAACTGGGATCTGACGGTAAACCGGTAGTTGCTAGGCCAGAAAACTGTGTAGAGTTTTGCCGCGGCTGCCAAAAGATCTGTCCATCAAAAGCAATAACATATTACGGAGATCGTAGCTAGGATTGTTTATCACTTATTTTTCATTAACTAAGCCCATTATTTTAAATGCAAGCTCCTATATAACTAGATCGGAAAGTTAATTCTCTGCCAGCCAAATATTTATTCTTAGGGGACAATGATATGCCTAGTAAAATAGATCTATCTAGACTGATCACTGAATTAGAGAAAGAGAGATCTTGTAAACTTAAACAATTACCTCTAGGAAAAGAGCTATTAATACCAGAACCGGAGGCAGGGAGAATTAGTAAGGTTCTCAGGATACTATCCGATCGTAATAGGCTTAGAATATTGCTCCTACTCTACTATAATGGCTCACTCCCGGTATGTATAATATCAAGAGCATTAAGACTAGATCAAACACTAGTATCTCATCACTTGAAAACACTCAAAGCATCAGGACTTGTAGAATACGAAAGAATAGCCAAGTACAGACTATATAAACTAACAAACTATGCTAATAAGATAATCCATACAATTCTAGAAACAATATTGAAATAAGGACCAACAATCAGTGATAAAACCAAGAAAAGATAAGGAATGACAAAGTAGCTCTTGAAGCAAAGTAATATTCGATCCTAATAATCCGTGGTTCGAGTTCCGGCAGGATCGTCATTGCTGTTGGTAAAGCTCTATTGATGACCCTATGCTAACTTGATCTTAACTCCTCGAAGACGCTCAAACTCTCTTTTGCTGAGGATGTGGATTTCTAGGGGATAATATTGTGGTATACCCTTAGCCTCGAGTATCTCCCATATCTTAGCCAGCATCCCAGCCCTATCCTTGGGGGGATCCTCTAGTACCACAGCTATATCTATATCACTTAATACTGTAAGCCTATCCTCGGCAGCACCCCCAAAAACATAGATCTCTGAGCTTGGATAGAGCTCTTTAATAACAGTTGCAACATTAGCTACTACGACTCTCCACTTACTTAGAAGTTTAAGTCTCTTTTCCGGCAAAGAGCTTCTCCTCCAGCTCCTTGAGTTTCCCTATGACGTCTCGAGCTATCCCGACTAGCAGGCTGGCAGTAGCCCTAGTATACTCAGCCAAGCCATATGTGGCTCTAGTGTGGGCATCGCTAAGCTCGGCTAACTCTCTCCTTTTTCTCCTCACATAATCAGCTAGTGCCTCAGCCTCCTCTCGGAGACCTTCCTCTAGTAATGCAGAAACTAGTATACTCAATAGCTCTCTTAAATTATGACTCCTAACCTCCTCGCCTAGGATCCTATATAGTAATGACTTGAGATATAATTGAGCAGCATACTCGGCCTCGCGGGCAGCAGTATCATAGTCGCCCTCCTCAAGAGCTCTCTCAGCCCATTTCAATGCATTAATAGCCCTCTTACGTAGTAGCATAGAATACTCTCCACTCAAAATCCTAGCCACCATTTATCATCTATACAATTTAGGACAATTAACATTTTCCAGCTAAGCATTTCATGTATACTCAGGAACCTGCCCATATGCAAAGCAATAATTTTTCATAGTCGTTGAATTAAGGTATATAGATATCTTTCCAAAAGAATAGATAGACTATCACCATATACTCAATCAATGCATTTAATATATTTGGGAAAAGATCAAAAAGAAAATTCAATTACATGAATATATTCGATCTATGTTTATTCCGATGAGTGTTTTATTAATACCTACTTTTAATCACTATAATAGAATATTTTTATATCTTATAGAAAGCGTATGTTTTGTAGAGTAAAAGTGGGGAAGTACTTTGGAGGAATTATTAGTCGTAGATGGTGTTTGGAAGAAGTTTGTAGATAAGGTTGTATTGAATAATGTTAGTCTCGTTGTTCATAGTGGTGAAGTTGTTGGATTACTTGGTCCTAATGGTGCTGGCAAGACGACATTGCTTAGGATAATATCTGGTGTATTAAAGCCTGATCAGGGTAGAGTCTCTATTAAAGGATTAGATCCAATAGATCTAGAGGCTAGGAAATTAATTGGATTTTGTCCCCAGGAACCAGGGCTTATTCCTGATCTAACTGGTTTCGAGAATATGTTGTTTTATGCTAGGCTCCAGGGACTGGATGGTAGGAATGTTATTAATAGGATCAGGGAGTTATCAGGGATAATGGGTTTAACTAATGATATAGATAGGCTTGTAAGGAAGTACTCTGGTGGTATGAAGAAGAAGCTCGGTTTAGCAACAACCCTTATCCATGATCCTGAGATACTTATATTGGATGAGCCTACGACAGGAATGGATCCAGGTGTTAGGAGAGAGGTTTGGAGGATTATTGAGGAAGAGCGTAAACGGGGCAAGGGCATTCTTATTGCAACTCATTATATGGAGGAAGCTGATGCCTTATCGGATAGAGTATACATTATTGACCAGGGCAGGATCATAGCTAGTGGTTCGCCTGAGGAACTCAAATCAAAATATGGGCCAACAGCTGTTATAACTATCGAATTTTATAGGCAACCCAGGGATCTTGATAGTGTTCTCCAAAGAATTGGTTTAAAGTATATAGTTGATGGTGATAATGTAAGGATTCATTCAAGTGATCCCGATAAGGATGTTCCAGGGATTGTAGCCTTGATCCATGAGGCTGGTGGTACGATAAGGAGTCTTAGAGTCGTTAAGCCTACTCTAGAGGATGTATTTCTAAAGCTTACTGGGAGGAGGATTGAGTAGAAATGAAGTGGTGTAGGATAAAGGCATTTATTGTATCTGGTATTAAGACTACTTTTAGGGAAAAATCGTCTATATTCTGGATATTTGTATGGCCTATAATTCTTACCTTTATGGTAGCTTATGTCTTTATTCCTCCAAGTGTTGGCCAGCCAGTTACATTGGATTTGGGTGTAGTAAACCTTGATCATAGTGAGTCTCCATTTAATGGTACGGCCTTTATTGATGTGTTGAAGGATATAGAGTATAATGGTACGAAACTATTTAATGTAAAACTTTATGATAATGAGACTAAATTAGTAGATGACTTAAGGAAGGGAAGACTTGGCGCAGGCATAGTAATTCCTGATGGCTTTGGTGAAAATATAACCTTTGCTCAAGCTAAACTCGTAGTCTATGTTAGTGGCGGCAATATATATTCTATACAGGTAAATAGAGCTGTTTTATCTGAATTCCTGCATGCCTTCTCAGTAAATGTGGGTTTGAAGAAGATAGAGATGACAATGAAGTATATGAATATGTCGTATACAAATATGTCCTATGTACCAGCTAATATGACGGCACAAGTGCCTTGGAGTAATAAGACCCTTATAGAGTTTCTAGAGGATTATTTTAAAGGACTAGTCTTACCAGTTAATTCAACTATTATTGAGGAAACACCTGAGGCTTTATCAGATAGACCATCTATTGTTGGCTGGTTTGTACTTGGAGCACTTGGTATGATGATGCTTTATTCAGGCTTCTTAGTTGGTGCTGCGGCTGTTGTTGAGGAGAAGGAGCGAGGTAGTCTTGAGAGAATATTGTCTACACCTGCAACTGAAACAGATATGCTTATAGGTAAGACTATATCAGGACTAATAGTTTTGACACTATCATCTATAGCAATAATTGTTACAGGAGTATTTATTGCAGGGGCAAAGATTACATGGAACCCACTTGAGATAACTGATTGGCTCGTACCATTGAACCTTTTACTAATAGGCTTAATGACTATCGGCATAGGCTTTATACTATCGCTCCTAAGCAAGACAAGTAGTGGAGCATCAAGTATGGCTACAATCCTTGGCCTATTCTTTGCATTTACAGCAGGAATATGGTTCCCGAGAGAATGGATGCCGGGGCCAATGAGGATTCTTGCAGACATATTCCCCGTAACATGGGCACTAGACACTATCAGAGACATCGTTATATACAATATAGAGTTTAACGAAGCCATGGTTAGTACGATAAGAAACATCATTGTAACAATAATAATATTTGTAGCGGGTATAATGGCTTATAAGAAAGTTGTAAGAAAATATATAGAGCAATAGCCTAGTCATAAAGCAATGATAGTGTTTTCCAAGAGAATTCCTAGACCATTCTAAGTATGTGGATATGCTTTGAAAGCTATCTTATCTAGTTCTTCCTTAAGCCTTAATTTAACTTCTGATTCCACGAGTTTTTGCCTAGCATCCTTAGGCATATGAGAGTATTTTTCTTCAATTTCTTTTCTAAGCCTATCAATTAATTTTATAACCGAATACTTCTTTAAGTCATTAGGCTTCGGCTTCCAGCCCAATCCCTCTACATGGATACCGACACGATCATTAGCTACTACTCTATCAACCCTCTTATGTCCCTTCTCAATACCCTTAACAACAAGTAATTTACCATCCGGAGTCCTGAGAACATCGCCAACCCTTATCTCACCCTCAGCAACACCACCCGCTAATATAATGAATTTCTTGAAAAACGCGCCAATAGCAAATACTTCCTCAAGAACAAATTTTCCATGAGGCTCTCCACTAACTTCCACAAATCAACACCTGCTCAATCTCTAATCATTACTTAATATGTTCAGCATATAAAATTATCTTAATAAAATCTTTATGAAAACAGTAAAAAGAAATCATGACAAAGCCTCTAGCAAGCTATGTAGGACCTCGAGATGTAAAGGAAATTGAGTTTGTTTTGTGTCATAAAGAAAATATTTTTCTTATGAAGAACAGAGTTACATAAATTAAGTAGTGTGCGAATAACTTGTGTGTATCGGTGATTATGTGTGCCGGTTGAAAGAAGCATTGTTCCAATAATATTGGTTCTATTCGTATTGGTTGGCAGTGCATGTTTAGTAGTAGCTTCGATGCCTACCTTAAAGGTGTATAGCGATAATAGTGTTGAGGTAATAGGAAACTATACCGTTCCGAGCACAGTATATGGTGAGGTCTCGTTTGATGTAAGGGCTGAAGATGGGAAGACAATGGTAAGCCTACAAATGAGTGGTGAGCAGACAGGAACTATCAATACCAATGTAAGTCTTGACATAGATTTTGAACAACAAATTGTTGACAACATCATTAAGGTGATAATTACGCTTAGTCTAGACATGAGAGATAATAGTGGATGGCTTGTAGCATCTACCGAGCCTAACATAGTTATTGAGGTGAATAAGGAGAGTCTAGTGGTGCATACTGAGGGTAAGGTAAAGCTTGAGGCTGGTGGAGAAGCAACACAAGTATATGCAGTACTTGCGATGTTGAATAAGCCTCTTATTGAGCAGAGTCTTAATCAGAGTGGCATAACATGGGTAAAGATTGAGAGGCTAAGCACTAGTGTTTCTGATAGTATTGGATATATCGACTTTGCCGTGGATATAGAGATTGGCGAGGCATTGGAACAAACAAATACGAGTATTGAGGAGTTCAAGGATGCTCTCGATAAGTCATCTTATCCATTATCTGGTGGATTGGAGTTTAGCGTTACTTCGGAGGGGATGAATATTGAGTTCAGTGCTACTGTTGAGAAGGACATTAATGATGTCTTAGAGAGTATTGCTGAACTATATAGTACAATTGAGGAGACCGGTGTTAGTGAGCAAATGCAGTATGTACCAACACCAGTACCAGCACCGTCTACACAATCATTTAGCCCAATCTTCGCCATGACCAATGAGTTTTGTAAGAGGTTCGAGGTACTATCCTCTGAAGGCTATGTACATATAAAGCCGGCTGGAAACGGAACATTAGTTGTTGAGTACAAGACTCCTAGAATAGTCAAGAAGGGAGCTACTTCTCCTGCAGACACCATTAGGGAGCTTTATGACTTCGCCATGTGGGTTAATGAGGAGCTGGGACAATATAGTCCTATACCTCTGGCTGATGTTACTGAGGAAACAGTCAAGATAGAAGGTGAGGGAGTAGAGGTTACGTTAAACGGAACAGAAGTCTCAACAGTCAAGTTCTCAGACCTACCCAACCTAGAAGCAACTGTTGAAGAACAGCCCTCTGGAATAGGAGGTATTGGAACTGAAGTAATAATAGGCATAGTAGCCATTGTAATT
>CAZVWZ010000079.1:0-6379 GCA_964631195.1 uncultured Desulfurococcaceae archaeon | reverse complement strand
AGCAGGTATAATGATACTATTATTCATGGGAATAGGGTTTGCACTATGGTTTCTAATAACGCTAATAAAACAGCTTCCGAAAATGACATTTAATCAATTCATTAAGTTCATGGTATTCTTTGCAGTGATTCTAATAATAACAGGGATAATATTGCCATAAACATTTTATTAAAAATAATATTATAGTAACGTTAATGATAAAAATAATTAAGTGGGCTTCCTTGGAAATACTCTATAGCCAGGATAATATGGTTTTTCTAATTCAGCTTCTATAGCTAATAATCTATTGTACTTAGCTGTTCTTTCACCACGTGCAGGTGCACCAGTCTTAATCAACCCTGTCTCGAGGGCGACAGCAAGATCTGCTATGGTTGTATCTTCTGTCTCGCCGCTACGATGGCTTATTATAGCCCTATAACCATTTCTATGAGCCATTTCTACAACATCCATTGTCTCAGACAATGTACCGATTTGATTCACTTTTACAAGAACAGCATTGGCTGCACCAATTTCAATACCTTTAGCCAGCCTTGTAGGATTCGTTGTAAAAAGATCATCTCCTACAATCAATACCTTTCTACCCAAAGCCTTAGTTGCTTCTGTAAATGCTTCGTAGTCATCTTCATAAAACGGATCTTCAATACTAACTATTGGATACTCGTCAATGAGTTCAGTATAAAGTTCTAAAAGTTTATCAGTTGTATAGCCTGTTCCCTCAATAATGTATACCTTCTTTTCCTGATCATAGAATTGACTTGAGGCAACGTCAAGTGCTAAAGCTATATCCTGACCAGGAGTATAGCCTGCTTTCTTAATAGACTCCATTAATGCATCCAGTGCCTCTCTAATCTTCTCCATTGGAGGAGCATATCCTCCTTCATCACCAACATTTACTGCTAACGCACTATATTTTTCCTTTAGATATTTTTTAAGTTCATGATAAACCTCTACGGCTGCTCTTAATGCAGTGCTGAAACTATCAAATCCTATTGGGACAATCATGAACTCTTGAAAATCAAGTTTATTACCTGCATGGGCACCTCCATTAATGATATTAAGTAAAGGCACTGGCAATGTATGTACCTTAAATCCTCCAAGATACTTGTATAATGGTAAGTCATATGTTGATGCAGCAGCCTTGGCAACAGCTAGACTTGTAGCAACTATAGCATTTCCTCCAAGTCTACTTTTGTTGGATGTACCGTCTAGGGCTATCATCTTTTGATCAATTGCTCTCTGTAACCTTGAATCCATGCCTTTAAGAGCCGGTGCTATAACATTATTGACGTTCTCAATAGCCTTCCATACAGATTTTCCATGGAACTCCTTACCTCCATCTCTAAGCTCCCATGCCTCATGTTTACCTGTTGATGCACCAGATGGAGCTGCTGCTACACCTACTCCTGCCCCTTCTGTAATCACAGTTACCTCTATAGTAGGATTTCCACGAGAATCAAGTATTTGTCGAGCGCGAATGTTCTTTATATGGAATACTTCATCTATTGTACTTGTGAGTGTATACATTCTATATCACCAGTCTGGTGTATGGTAATGTTTAATCCGGGTATAAATAGTAATGGTATTAACTTATTTATTATAGCTATATTATTACTATTATTTGCATTAATCTATCCGCTCTGCCTGTCAAAAATTCATATTAAAATAAAAAGATGGAATGTCTATTCATTATTTATATTAATGTTGTTAATTGCTAATGGTATCCTAGTAGCCTTTAAACTAACGTTAATGACTAATTTGTGCTTAGCTGGAACCCTACTATTCATACTCGGATATTTATTCTTACTAATGACAAGAAGAAATAATTTACACAACCATATTCTCTTAGTAGAATCATATATGGCATTCTTGATAGTAAACATAATAGTTTATTATCTAGTCTAAGATACTACTATCTGTTGTAAAAATAATGAATAGAGATGAGACATTATGCCTAGAAAAACTCGAATAAATAAATGTCCTAAATGCGGTACTGAAGTAAAGGAACCTATTAAAACATGGCAATTAGTAGCTCCAATACCTGATAAGAAAGGTAGGATAACAGTTACTGTTATGGGTGTCTTTCAATGCCCTGGATGCGGATATAAGTGGAGAGGTGTTGTTAGTAAGATAAAGGTTGGAAGTGCAGGTATTGAAGTTGGAGGTAAAGAGATTAAAGAGGAAGAGGAGAAGAGACCTCCTAAGATAATTGAGATAGATATTGATAATCTTGAAGAGGAATTTGAAGACTAGTCATTTCATTAGGTGCTACAATATATGAAGATATCTCTGCATAAAAAATATACAGAGTATGCTATTATTATAATATTAATTCTATTTGCAATTTTCTCAAGAAATATTCTAGCATATCTCACAGGGAGCAATGTACCTTTAGCTGTAGTTGAGGGGTATAGTATGTGTCCTACTCTTAGACAAGGAGATCTCATTATAGCATATAAGCCCTCCCCTGAGGACATCCATGTGGGCGACATCATTATATATAAAGATTATAGAGGGACATTAATTATACATAGAGTTATTGAAGTTTTAAGGAGAGGGAATAAATATTACTATATTACAAAGGGAGATAATAATCCATACAGAGATCCAATGGATGTGCCTTACGAACGTGTTGAAGGAAAGATTATCACTATAAATAACAATATAGTTATTAAGATACCATATCTAGGATACCTATCACTTTGGTCCCATGGAATGGGACATGCTTTCTAAAACTTCTTTAATCCATTTCCCTGTATTCCTGAAACTCTTTAATGCTTTAATATATTCTTCCCATGAGACTCCCTCTCTTCTCTTCCATTCCTTATAGAATTCAGTAATTTTCGTAAATGCACTATAATGGTACCTACATAGACCATTCATATATTCCTCTCTATGGCAGAGCCTACATTTATTATTGGGAGTCAGTAACTTCAATCTCCAAGAAAGCTTTAGACCGACCTCTTTCTTTTTAGCATTAAATTCTCTTATTAATTTCTCAAGAGTATTCCGTGCCTCTACAATAACTCTATCCCTACTCATTCTACCGAATCTAATTTGTTCCATATAATTCTCAAATTTCCGAGTCAATTCAATACTTGTTAGTTCATTAAAGTATTCATCAAGTACTTCAATAACTGCTAGTCCAAGATCTGTTACATCTACTTTACCGCTTTTCGAGACTAGGTATCTTCGACTAAACAATATCTCTATAATTCTAGCTCTAGTCGCTTCTGTACCTATTTGAGAATTCTCCATCCATTTAAGAATCCTAATCTTTGATAGTTTATCAGGAGGTTTTGTATAACTTTTTCTAACTGATACTCTATATAAACTAACTAATTGACCAATCTTGAATTTAGGAATATATTTCTCACTAGGTCTATGAAATGGATAATATTTATACCATCCCTCTTCAACTATTTCTTTACCTGATAACGTAAACAATATTTCTGGACTACGGGATAATGGCTTGAAATATGCAATTTTATGGACTATCTTAGCTTTATAGGCAAATACTGCCAAGAACCTTCTAACAATTAAATCATATATTTTCTGCTCATCAGACTTAAGCCCTTTAGGTATTATACCAGTTGGATAAATAGCTGGATGAGCGGGATCCTCTTTTGGACCCTCAACAGGTTTCAGAACTCCCTTAGTCTCTGCTAATAATTGTTTTACTAGGCTGTTGTATTGATAAATCTTTGCAATATTGTTGAGAATACTTCTGTAATTTAGATCTTTTGGTAGTTTTTGGCTATTGGTTCTAGGATAACTTATATATGCATTCAAATATAGTTGCTCGGCTATTGACTGTGTCTTATAGGGGCTAAACCCATATATTCTAGCTGCCTCGGCTTGTAGATCGCCTAGATTAAATGGTGGTGGAGGATTTATATTCCAATATTCTTCCTTATAATCTACTACCTTCAAATACTTTTTATCCTTAATACTCTTAACTAATGCTTCAGCTTCATTCCGTGTTTCTATAGAGTCTCCCTTATATTCTAAAGTATATCTTTCTCCATCAACAATGATTGTGGCTGATATACTATACTGGGGTAAAGGTATGAAGAGGTATCTTTCAACTTCGTTTTCAACAACATATTTTAGAGTTGGAGTTTGTACTCTTCCAGCACTAAGTATAAGTCTTTTACCACTAACAGTTTTTATGGAATCCATTAATGCTCTACTAACATTAATACCCCATATCCAGTCAAGCTCATGCCTACATAGACCAGCTTCGACCATGTTCCAATCAAGATCAGTTAACTGAGTAAATGCTTTCCTAAGCTCATATGGTGTTAAACTAGAGAATTTTGCTCTTAAACTCCTGTGTGGATCGCCGAAATACTTTATGATCATGTAACCTATGACAGAACCCTCAATATCGTAATCACAAGCATTAATGTAATAATTAGCTTCTCTACATATTTTTGATAATAAATTTATGAATTTACGTGTATAACTTGATTTCTTATCAATTTCATATAGAGGCCTCCATTCATATGTGAAAGTAGGATATCCCCATTTCGACGTATATAATCCAAATAAATGTCCAGCTGAAGGCACTACATATAATTCTAAAGCTGATGACCTTATTATCCAATAGGGCACACCATTACTTCTGTATAGCTTAGGTTTTGTCTTATATGAAAGAGCTTCAACTATTCTACGTGCAGCCTTAGGTTTTTCAGCTATTATAACTACTTTTCCAATTAGATCCCATATATTTTTCTTTACTGATATAGACGAAGGCCTAGATATAGGCTTTTTAATAGCTCCTCGTTCATCCTCCTTAAAGCTTATGTAATTAGTTAATGCCTTCGATAATCTTCTATATCTAGCCATATTATTCACTTACCCATTTTATATTAATGGTATAGGAGCTGTCAATATTATTAAGACAATATATATTATTAGAATTAAGTAATCTCTACTACTTATCCTTGACAGATTATTGGCTGCTCCTGGATGAGGCCTAGAACCGAATATAAACTTAAAGATGAGAAGAACAAAGGCCAATGTGAGATAAATAGTTATACCGTATCCTAGCAATAGGAGTACAAGACCCGTTAATGCAATTATGGAAATAGATAATGTACCAATAATCATGTGGATTCTGCTTGAAGTAAATGTTCTAACAACATGGCCTCCATCAAGCTGTCCAATAGGCATTAGATTAATGAATGTAATGATATAGATGATGAACGTAATGAATGCTAGTGGATGGAGAATGAATGTCTCATTTGGAGGAGGTGTTCTAAGCATGGATAATAATATAAGCATTAATGGCATGAAGGGTAGAGGAGTAGCTTCACCGGTCTCAACAAGTTGCTGTGCAGTTTCAATGGGTATTGTAGGAGATAAGAAAATACCTATAATTCCAATGAAAGTTGCGATCAGAAATCCGGATAGAGGACCCATTATACCTAGTAATCCAAGTATCCTTCTACTTGGAGGAAGACCTTCCATAGATATTACGGCTCCCAATGTACCTAGAAATCCTAGTTGTATCGGCGGAGCAGGTATAAAATATGGGCCTGATGCAGGTACTCTATGACCTTTAGCTATAAACAAATGCCCTAGTTCATGTAAACCAAGTGCTATCAAGAATATTAGGGCATATACCGTTGACCATAGTATTATAGTTAGATCATCTAATGAAAGCCTTAAAGCATTTAAGAATCCTAAAGTCAAGCCATAACCAGTGAACCATACTGTAATAAATGTTGCTATCATAAGGATTAATTGGAGCTTTCTCCTAGATCTTCTTTTTATCGGCAGTATTCTTAATATTGTTTCTCCAGCATAGTTATATTGCACTGGCATAAGATTGTCTTTTATGAAACTAGTATAGAGAAAATTAAATACATTTTCAGGTATTGGTTTCTCCAAGATGAACTCATAGATAGTTCCCTGACTAACTGTAAAGAAGCGGGAATATCTAATAGAGACTCCAGCTTTCGAGAGTTCTTCGTATAAACTCTCTAGCTTCTGGGAGTAACTTTCTAACTGGTATGAGTTGGCTTGTTCCATCTGGTCTCATCCTACGAATAGTTATTGGAAGTACTCCTTCATATAGTTCTTTAAGAGCTATAGCTATAGGGTCTATAATATTTATCCCAGAAACGTCAATTAATGGTGGAGCACCCAGAGAAAGTTGAAGAGCCCTTGACCCAGCAATACGGGCTATTTCAAAACGTGTAAGCTTAGGAGGACCTATCAACGAATCATCAATTCCCATTTAAATATACACCTTTTTACCTAGTAAAGTATGGGCGTAACTAGGCTACTCCTTTAGAAAATATAATATGTGGTTTAAAAAACTAATCTATACCCTTTCCTTTAAAAACCATATTTACCTGGTACAGTTTCTTCC
>CAZVWZ010000078.1:0-6464 GCA_964631195.1 uncultured Desulfurococcaceae archaeon | reverse complement strand
TTCTTCACAAGTTCATCAATGACTATGTTTATAGCTTTTTCAACAAATCCATACATCGAACTATATAGAATTACTACTTTTCCTCTAGACTGAAGACCTTGGGCAAGAGAATGATATAATTTAACTATTCTCATAGGATCGTTTTTCCATATTATTCCATGTGCAGGCGCTATAATTTTTATATCTAATGACAGGCTATTTATCTTCTCAATATTTTTAATAACAAATTTTCTATATTTTCCAATAATTGAGACAAAGTATTTTCGAACATATCTTATATATTTTTCTATAAGGCCCTCTTCATCATCATATAGTGAAGGAGGTATGGAGAAGCCTCCAAATGCATCACAACTAAATAATATGCCCTTATAGCTTGTATACGTCATAATTGTTTCTGGCCAATGAAGCCATGGTGTATGTATGAACTTTAACTTTATATTATCCCTAAATACAAACTCATCACCATCTCTTACATGTTTAAATTTAGGAGCCACACCGTAAAATGATGATATCATGGATCTTGTTAGCGGATGCCCTATTACTGTAGCATTCTTAGCGTATCTTAATAGTTCGGGTAAAGAACCACTATGGTCAGGTTCCATATGATGTACTACTATATAGTCTATGTCCTGTGGATCAATTATTTCTTTTAATGTATCCATAAATAATTGAGAATACCTATGCTTCCAAGTATCAAATAATATTACATTATCATCTACGATCATTAGGTAGGAATTATATGTAACACCTTCAGGAATACTCCATAAAGCCTCAAAATACTTTATTTGATCATCATCAAGTCTCAATACATATACATTCTCAACTATCTTATCAACATGTATCCTAACCATTTAGGACACCTAACAAGATATGAGTAAGTATCACAATTATCTTTAGAGATGAAAATAAAAATAGTTTTAAATTCTCATAATTCTATTTCCATGGTTTGGAAGCTCTTACAAGAAAGCTTCTTACAAGATCTACTTCTTCTTTAGGAACTTTACCTTCCTCGTAACAGAACCACCAGTCAAAACACTTGTACTTCTTTAATCTATCTTCAGCCTCTTGCACAGTTGATGCGGGTGGCACTATTATAGCATCACCTATTAATTCGTTATTGGGCCAGTTGGCGGGTAAAGCTCTTCTATATCTATCAACTAATTGTAATCCCTTAACGATCCTTAATATTTCATCTATTAATCTACCCATGTTTAATGGGTAATAAAGAATAGTTCGTATAATCCCTTTATCATCTACTACAAATACGGCTCGAACAGTAACTACACCTGATTCTGCATGTAGCATACCAAGTTTTCTAGCAACATTACCCTGAGGATCAGCAATTATTGGAAACGGTATTTCAACACCGAGCTTCTCTTTAATCCATTCAATCCATTTTATGTGGCTAAACGTGTTGTCTACACTAAGACCTATAAGTTCAGTATTAAGTTTCTTAAAATCTTCATATCTCTTCGCAAAAGCTACAAATTCGGTAGTACATACTGGTGTAAAATCGCCTGGATGACTAAATAATACAAACCATTTACCTGCATAGTCATTAGGCAATTTCTTGTTACCATGGCTTGTATGAACAGTTATTTCAGGAAATTTTTCACCAATTAGAGGAATCTGCCCTGGCATACAAACCACCTAATTTGTATTACTAATATAATAGTTAGGATATTTAAATATTTTCTTTAAATAATCCTATCCATGATTTAATAAAATTTCTAAGTAACTAGTTAGACTTTCTAGATTATTATACATTAAGTTCATTAATTACCACCTATGATAAATTTAAAGGGTGGCTTAGATGAAGATTAAATGCCAATCATTTAGAGTTAGTAATATTTTGAAAAAAGATATAGAATACGTTATTGAGTGCCTGAATATAGGGATAGAGTACGAGGACCTTTCTAGTTTGTACTATTTAGTAAATGATCTGTTCATTGATGAATTATTGATAAATAGGGGTACTAATTGGAGCTTAGTATTCTCTGAGAATGAGCCTATAGGAACTAACTTCATAATATATAGGTTCAGATTATACAGTAAAGAAAGAGATGGAAAATACATAGGTATTAGAATAATAACATATAACAAAGAAATATTACATATTATTGCTACCGTAGATAAGTCCCTTACTAGCTATATAGATTGGGGAAAAGTAGAAAATTTACCTATAAAATACAATTACGGTCTAACAATGTCTAGTATGAATGAATTCAGAGGATCTAAGGAGCCTCCAGGCCAAAAATATATTCCATACTTCATAATTTATAGAATTCTTGGACAACCAAATATTCCGGAAAATTGGAATCTAATTATTGAGGGTCTTGTAAAGAAAAGAATAACATATAGCTATAACGAATTACTCAAGTTTAAACTAAGACGTTTAAAGAGAGACTTTCACTGTGTCACTGGGTGGAGTGTAAGAGATGTAGTGTGGGAGGGTATACCCTTAACCGAGCTCATTAATCCAAATAATATTAGTGAAGAAGCTAAGTGGGCTTATACTTATTCTCTTGATGGATATACAGCAATAGTTCCTATAGATGACTTCTTAAGTGAAGATTCATTACTTGTAATTAAAATTAATGGTAAACCGTTATCACCTGAGCAAGGATTTCCAGCAAGAATATTTATTCCACATTTATATGGGTGGAAAGGAGCTAAATGGATTCATAAGATAGTTTTTATTAAAGACTATATAAATGGTTATTGGGAATCACTAGGCTATCATGTAAGAGGTAATGTATGGCTGGAAGAGAGATTTAAGTAGTACAAGCATTGTACATAGTTAATACGTTAAGTGAACGGAGGATCAACGGCTTGATAGGAATAGATACCATAATTTACATGGTAAGCGGCTTTCTTATAGCAATAGTATCAACAATTGCTGGAATAGGTGGAGGAGCCTTTATGGTCCCGCTTTTCTACTTTCTTGGCCTGGAAATAAATAATGCTGTTGGAACGAGTAAATTTGTAATTACATTCCTATCATTTGTAGGCGCTATGAATTATTTAAGATTGAAAAAGGTTCCAATAAAGCCAGGTCTTCTTATATTGATTGGTATGATACCCTTCTCATATATAGGGGCATATACATCAAATATATTAGATCAAGGGATATTGAGATTAGTAATATCCATATTCATTATATTCTACTCAATAAGACTGTTCTATAAATATTTGTCAACAAAACTATTTAGAAAAACTAAGGAAGATCCTAATAATGTACCCAAAGATCCCAATAATATTCAGATACCATGGATTAAAGCTGTTCCAATAGGTCTGGTGTCAGGATTCATTGCAGGACTAACAGGTACGGGAGGAGGAGTTGTAAATATGCCTTTATTTCTCGGAGTATTAGGTATATCTATTCATAATGCAGTAGCCTTATCGACGTTCCTTATATTTCCATCATCTATTGCTGCAACAGCCCGTCATATATTGAATGGAGACGTTATCTATGGAATTGGGGTACCATTTGCTTTAGGAGCTATACTAGGAGCTAACATTGGTCCAAGAATGGCTAGTAAGATGAGTAGAGATCTATTAAGATTATTCGTGGGTATAATACTATTTTATGCAGGAGTAAGAATGCTGCTTTCGGTACTTAGTTAAAAATGGGTATAGCTTTTCCGCCTCCTCTATTATCAGCTACAAATTCGTAAACCTTATTCTTGGAATATTTAAGAGCATGGACTATGCCTGTTCTAGGAGTTTTTGCATCGACTACATCTATGTATTTATGACTTGGCCTTATTCCAAGATCTATTTCTACAATTCCTTTCTTAATCTCTCCATTAACAAAATCTAATAACATATATCTTGGAGCATCAATAGCTTCAGATAGACTCATACCATAATCAACTATATTCATTAATATCTCACTATGGATTTGCGGTCTGAGATGCCCTCCTGCACAACCAATAATGTAGATGCCTTCTCTATCATGTTCTGCTAGAAGAATAGATAGTGTATGTAGAGGCCTCTTTAAAGGAGCCGGGCTATTCGGTAATCCCTTTACTTTCGCAAAGCCTGCTCCTCTACACTGAAAAGGTATTTCATTTACTACTATGCCTGAGCCGAATGGGTAGAAAATACTTTGTATGAAACCGACTGAATTCCCATTTTTATCGCCGACAACAAAGAATGTTGTATCGGCCTCCGAAGCCTTCATTGTCATACCTAGTTTTCTATTTATTAGTGTTTTCAATCTATTTTCGCTTAATAAGAAGTCAGCATCAATGCTATAGAATTTAGGGTCAGATATATACTTGTCTCTATCACTGTATGCTATAATAGATAATTTGAAGAACTCTACTATCCTATCTTCGTCACTAAATTTCTTCTTATTTAACTCGGATATTTCAACTAATTTAAGTAGTTCTAATGTAGTGAGCCCCTGAGTATTCGGAGGAAGTTCGTATAGTTCATAGTCCTTATAATTTATTTTGATAGGCTTAACCATTTCTCCATAATGATCCCTAAAGTCCTCATAATCGATCAATACACCTTGCTCTGTAATCTTTTCAACAATTTCTTCAGCCAACTTTCCCTCATAAAATTCTCTAGGCCCTTTCTTACCAATAATTCTAAGGATCCTAGCCAGATCCTTAAACTTGACATGATCTCCTTTCTTTAGTGTACCAAATGTTTTTACCCAACTACTATAATGCATAAGCTCTTTATAGCTATTGTTTATAGCTTTGCCTAGCTGCTCTTGCACGTAAAAACCGTTTTCAGCAAGACTTATAGCGGGCCTTAATAGATCAAGTAGATCCATGCTCGCGTAGTTCTCCTGAATCCATCCCCATAAGTCGACTAATCCAGGTACTGTTACAGTTAAGGGGCCGCGTACAGGTTTAATCTCTAAGTACTTTTCTACAGGAAATCTTCTAGGGCTTCTCCCAGAACCATTATAGGCTATTAATTCTCCTGAAGAATCCTTTGCAAGTATAAAGCCGTCTCCTCCAATACTGCTTGTATGGGGAAGTAATACTGATAATACGCTACTTACAGTAATAGCTGCATCAAACGCATTACCACCATTTCTAAGAATCTCTAGCCCTGCTAAAGATGCATAATGAATTTGAGAAGCAATACCGCCAATACCATAACTCGCATAGTTAACCATGTGAAGCACCGAGGCATCAATTAAGGTTTTACGGTATAGTATAATCTTTTCTTCTTTTTACCCTTATTAACAGCTTTCAAAAATACTATTTCCCCTATTTCACTAACATTCCTAACATGAGGACCTCCGTCAGCTGAAATATCTACGCCAGGTATTTCAACTATTCTTAATACCTCAACATCCGGTGGCATACGTGATGCTAGTTTCACTATTCCGGGTATCTTAAAAGCATCTTCTCTTTTCAACCAATAAATCTTTACATCTATTCCCTGTTTTACAACATTATTTGCCTCTTCAATAGCCTCCTTAAATATTTCAGGATCAAATTTTTCAAGAGAATAATCATCATAAGCATACTCCGGAAATACATGTCCTCCTGTAATCAAGGCATTATATTTTTTATAAAGTATAGCAGATACTATATGCGCAGCTGTATGTAATCTCATGATCCTATATCTGCGCTCCCAATCAATAATACCCTTAACATGATCCCCTGGATTTAAATCATGATCTTCGGATTCCAGTTTATGTACTACTTCACCTGTTGCCCGATCAAAAAATACTTCTACGACTCGATACTCTTTACCTTCTTTAATTAGATAGCCCGTATCACATGAAAGACCTCCCGCGCGTGGATTAAACGCCGTACGATCGAGGACTATGAAATTACCATTAACCTTTACAACCCTAGCATCGAATTCTCTAAGATAACTATCTTTTTGATAAAGTAATTCTGTCATGATAGCCGACCCTACATCATATATAATCAAATCACAGATAATAAATATTGTTTTATTAACACCGTATTAATAATGCGTAAAATGTATAGAATTTAATACAATATTATAAAAATAGGAAAATATTTCTTAGAAAAATTATTAACTTACTATATAAGAAGGATTAAGCAAAAATAACTAGTTAACTAGTTAAATGGGCCCCTTCCACATTACAGAATTAGTTGTAAATAATAAGGCTATGGCTATAATAATTTATATACATAATATGTACTGTTTGGTGCAAGTGATCTATTATATCGGCTAACACTCTATAATTTTAAGACACTGACACTACTTACCAAGTAGAAAACTATTATTTTACAGGATCCCAAATACTATATTACTGTTATACTTAAGTTTATGAGGTGCCTATGGATTGCTTAAACCAGAAGATCTATCCCACATACGAATTCTTTCATCACCGATCATAACTTTGAATGGAGATAGAATATACTTTACCGTTACAAGAATAAATCCTGAAAAGGATATGTATGAGACAAACATATGGGTATATGACCTTAGAAGTGAAAAAGTATATGGACTAA
>CAZVWZ010000077.1:0-6614 GCA_964631195.1 uncultured Desulfurococcaceae archaeon | reverse complement strand
CTCCATCCACGATTACATGTACTTAATGCATGGATAAAGGCTGGTCCATCAACCTCAATACCTTTTCTAACTTTCCTCATAAAGTCGGCCCAATGAGCTGGTGTAGCAGTAGCTACATAGGGTATACGGTGAGCAACCATTATATCGGCTATAGGCTTTTTCTCTTGGGGCTTACCAGGTATTACTTTTCCGATAGGACTTGTTGTTGTCCATGCAAATGGAGGTGTGCCTCCACTCCTCTGTATACCAGTGTTCATGTAGGCCTCGTTATCATATAGTATATAGAGTACGTCATGGCCTCTCTCGGCCATACCGCTTAGTGCTTGTAAGCCTATGTCAAAGGTACCTCCGTCACCGGCAAATACAACTACATCAACATGATCGTATGGTAGCCTACCGCTCTTCTTCATAGCCTTAATAGCAGCTTCTATACCGCTTGCAGTTGCAGCAGCATTTTCAAAAGCATTATGTATCCATGGTATAGCCCAACTAGTATATGGGAAAATCGTTGTAGCGACCTCTACACAGCCAGTAGCACTAACAGCAATAGTTGGTCCACGGAAAGCAAGGCCTGCAAGTTTAACTATTAATGGAGCTGCACATCCAGCGCAAAGCCTATGTCCGGGTAATAGTATTGATTTCCTCTCCTCGGCAAGCTTTCTAAGATTAAGTATGAGTGGTTGTTCAACTTTCTTTCCAGGTTCATATCTTATGAGTTCATATGGGGATTTAGACTCGGCCATCAAGATCACCTCCTCACTCTCTTACACCAAGGAACTTAAGTCTCTCCTTAACAACACCTGTCTTAGCAATTTCAAGTAACTCCATGTATGCCTTCTCGATATCCTTTGGAGGAGCATCACGACCACCAAGACCATATACGTAGTTCACGAGTATGGGTCTCTCACTCAAATCATATAGTGCTGTATTAATCTCCATGAAGCATGGACCATAGCTTCCAAAGCTAATTCCACGATCCATTACACCGACAACTTTAACATCTTTAAGTAACTCTCTAATCTCATTGAATGGGAATGGCCTGAACATCCTAATCCTTATCATACCCACTTTGTATCCCTTATTTCTAAGGCTCTTAGCTACATATCTTACAGTACCTGAAGTACTGCCAATAACAGTCATTACTACGTCAGCATCTTCCACGGCATATGTATCAAGTATTCCATCACCATACCTCCTACCAGTAAGCTCATACCATTCTTCATTAACGCGTCTTACAACTTCAGGAACATTTTTCATAGCTTCGATCTGGTGCATCTTGTGTTCGAAATAGTAGTCATATAGATCTAATGGTCCGAAGCTAAGTGGATTAGCAGGATCTAGTGTAACATCCACTTCTTTTCCAAGGTAGTCGACAAACGTCTTAACAGGCTTTCTATATCCACCTAAGAACTCGTGTACAACCTCATCGGGTAGCATCCTAATATTCTCTAGTGTATGGCCTAGGAAGAATCCATCAAGATTAACAGCTACTGGAAGCTGAACCTTCGGATCTTCGCCTATCTTGAATGCTTGTATTGTTGTATCATAGGCTTCCTGACTATTCTCTACGAAAAACTGTATCCATCCACTATCTCTCATGCCATAGGCATCGCTATGGTCACAGTGTATATTGATTGGTGCAGATAATGCACGGTTTACCACAGCAAATACTATTGGTAGCCTAAGACTAGCTGCTATGTAGAGGATCTCCCACATCAAGGCCAGTCCATTAGCAGCACTAGCAGTAAATGCTCTAGCACCAGCAGCTGCTGCACCAACACATGCACTCATAGCTGAATGCTCGCTCTCAACTGGTACAAACTCTGTATGAACTTCTCCATCGGCTACGAATTCACTGAATTTCTCAACAATAATAGTCTGTGGAGTAATAGGGTAGGCAGCAACTACATCAACAAGGCTCTGCTTAACAGCATAAGCTACTGCTTCATCACCATTGACAGCTATTAATGTCTGTTTTTCAGGGGGTATACGGGGTATAGATTTAGCTTCAGCCATTCATGATCACCCCTCAGCCTCGGCTTCAGGAACCATTTTTATAGCCTTTACAGGGCATTCATGAGCACATATACCACAGCCTTTACAATAGTCAAGGTTTATGTGCACATTTTCTCCATCCCATAGAACGGCCATGTCTGGGCAGTATAGCCAGCATAGCATACACTTTACACACTTATTATAGTCTATGATAGGCCTTAATGCTCTCCAGTCACCAGTTCTATACTCTAGGCTTAATTTATAAGGTAGAGCAGCGAAAGGAAGATCCTTCCAGCCACGTGGTTCAGAAGCCATGTTTTACACCTCCTTTGCTAATTCATATGCTTTCTTGATCAAAAACATGTTCTTTTCAGCAATAGGTCTAGGGAATCTATGGTGTAGAGCCTTCTCAATACTCTCCATAGTAACTAGAGGCCTTGCCTTGATCAATGCACCGATCATAGCTGTATTAGTTATAGCTCTCTTAAGGATCTCTAATGCAAGATCAGTAGCCGGCACTGTCCATATGTTATACTTACCCTTCTCAACACCAATAGTCTCATAGAGTTTCTCAGGATCTCCCTTATAGTTTACAATGATCAATCCTCCTTCCTTAAGACCTCCAGTAATATCTACTTGGCCGAGCAATGTAGGATCTAATACAACAACTATATCAGGGTTATATACCATACTATGGATTTCTATAGGTTCATCGCTTATTCTAGTAAATGCTAGAACTGGCGCTCCAGCTCTCTCAGGACCAAATGCTGGAAAACTCTGAACATGCTTGCCATCATACATGGCTGCCATAGCTAGAATATTAGAGGCTGTCCAAGCACCTTGTCCACCACGACCATGCCAACGGACTTCAATCATCATATTTCATAGCCACCTCATACAAAATACCCTGCATGAATCTACGGTTATAGGATATGGATTGTTGAAGTATATAACTTTAATCAATTTGTTATTGAAAAATAAAGATGCCGCTAAAGAATTTAAGACTATACTATCGAGAATTCAAAGGAATGTATAAAAGGTACTTCAGCACTCCATAACCTTATTATTCCAAAGCTCTTGATAGGAATAACTATATAGCCATCTATTTTGACATTAAATCTTCCGCCTTGCATTAAGATCCTTATTAACCCTGTAGATAGGTGCTTTACACTCGTATCGAATGAGACTTCAATCAGATTTCTTCCCCTCATTATCAATATATTTTCTTTAATTCCATCACCTAGATATTCATTTTCAATATATACTCTATAGTATAGTTTCTCAATAGTTACATCAACAACTCCTGTATTATTAACTTCAAGAGTAAATACGATTCTAATCTTATCTGGAAACTCAATCCATCTAATACTATCTATGGATTTTACATCAGCTGAAATACTTTGGCTGGTTTGATACAGTAGACCTAGATAAACTATTATACCTATTACTATTAAACCAGTAAGTACTCCCCATAATTTTGTAATGATCTTCTTAGACAGCATTACATCTCAAATTATATATGCATTGAGAAATAATATTATTTTCTACTAGATCCTCAATATTAATGTATGTCTAGAAAAATGATTAAACGGCCATTATTAATATCGTTTAAGGTAAAGGATATTATTTCTTAAATGCATCTTATTATTTGCAGGTAATTATCTTAGTAGGTGCTATCTATGATTATACATAGATTCTATGTAGGAGAAATTCTTAGATCAGGATGTGATACAATTATTGCATTAACGAGAGGGAAAGATGTAGAATTAATTAAAAATATTGATGAGAGACTTGGCAATTTATTTAAGAAAGTTGTCGAAACTGGAGACTTTAAGGGTAATGTTGGTGAAACTATTTTACTTTATCCTGCTTCTAATGTTAATGTGAAAAGATATGTTGTAGCCAGTATTGCTAATGAAGATTTAGAAGGTATTAGGATTGCAGTTGCAAATGCTATTTTAAAGATTAAAGATCTATCAGAAAAAACATTGATATTCATTCCAAAGGATCTAGTTCCTGATGTGGCTGATGCCATAGAACAATCTGTTATCTCTGTTGAACTATCATTATATGATGCGGGATCGAAGTTTAAGGTTAAGGAGAGAAAGGAGATAAAGATTAAAGAAGTCTATTATAGTAGTAATGATGGAGTTAACCATAATCCTAAAATTGATAGAGGATTGAAGATAGCTCGTGCAGTTAACTATGCTCGTGATATTGCAAATGCCCCTCCATCAATCATGAACCCGGAGGGAATTGAAGAAGAAGCTAGAAAATTAGCTAAAGAGTATGGGTTAAATATTAAGGTTTATTATTATGAGGATCTTGAGAGAATGGGGTTAAATGGCATTATTGCCGTTGGCAGTGGAGGCGGAGTTAAGCCCAGACTTATTATATTAGAATATCATGGAAGAAATGGAAATGAATGGGATCTTGCTATCGTAGGTAAAACTGTAACTTTTGATGCAGGAGGACTAGATCTTAAAAGACCCGAGTCCATGATTGATATGAAATTTGATAAAAGTGGTGGGGCAGCAGCTCTTGGTATAATGAAAGGTCTTGCAGAACTAAAATTACCCGTTAATGTCATAGTTGCATTACCAGCTGTAGAAAATTTACCTGGTCCTAAAGCATATAAGCCTCGTGATGTTATACGCATGTATAATGGTTTAACTGTTGAGATAGGTAATACAGATGCTGAAGGGAGAATAATTCTTGCAGATACTCTATCGTTTATTGAGAAAAACTATGCTCCTAAAAGAATAATTGATTTGGCGACATTAACAGGTGCTATAGTTACGGCACTGGGGAACTATGCAATAGGACTGTTCTCAAATGATGATGATTTCGCAAGAGATCTAGTTGATATAGGTTATTTTGTGGGCGAAAAACTTTGGAAAATGCCTCTTTGGAAAGAATATTATGAACAATTAAAGAGTGATGTTGCTGATACAAATAATGTTGGTGGAAGGCCTGCGGGAGCCATTACAGCTGCAGCCTTCCTAAGCAAGTTTATTGAGAGTACTAAATGGGCCCATCTTGATATAGCTGGTACTGCGTGGGTTCAACAATATGGTCCTAAGAAACCATATTATCCGAAAGGTGCTACTGGAATCGGAGTCAGACTAATTCTTTATTACTTATTAATGAAGATTATAAAAGATAGTAAATGAATTATTCCCACTATTATCCCACAGAATAATCTTCTTAATACAAAAACATTTTTATAGTAAATTTTCTAAACTTGATAAAGAAACTATTATCAATCTTAATACAACTGCAATATGTAAGAAGATAATAGAGTTATCAAATAAGGAGCAAATACATATAAATAGGCGTTAGAACAAATACTAAAGAATGGATAAAGATTCATGTAGGGTGTTAGAATATGGCAGTTGAATGCACAAGTATATACGACATAAGATTTCTAATGAGACGTGGAATTGCACTCAGTCCACCTTTATGGAGAACTTTAAAGGCAGTTATTGAATTAAAGAAAGCGACGGCTGAGGATCTAGCGAAGGCAACAGGTAGGCCAAGGACAATAGAATCAAGATATCTTGCCGAACTCAATAGACTTGGTCTAGTAGCTCGTAAGAGAATAAGCAGGAAAGTATATTATATTGAGGCTGAGACAGCTGTTAAAGAGGCACTTCAAGAACTCGGTGATGTACCTGTTGAACAATTAGCTCATCAAATTGGTTTACCAGCTGATATTGTTAGGATTATAATTGAGTGTCTTAAGAAGTAAAAGTAGCTATTTTAGAAATTTAAAAATATTTTTCTTATAATTTTCTATAGACTAATAAATAATATTTATGAATTGCTTACCTCATAAGATACTTCAAAGCGACTGAAAAGACTATACATAAATGGTGGAACGCTTGTTCTTAAATCAATAACTTCCTTAACTGATGCATCTTCTGATGAAGCGATAATAGTTATCTTTACACCCTTGTTAGAGAAATTAGGAGAGATCTTTTCGATTTCTTCTAAAGTGTATAGAAAAGCTCCAATAATCATACGTAGAAATTCACTTCTATTTCTAAATGAAAGCATTTTAGAATATCTGTCTATCTGTTCAATTACTTGTTCAGGTAATTTAAAACTTACAACACGATTAGAGCCGTTGTAGTATATTATTCGGCGAAAACTTGTTCCAAACTTTTCGTATCTTGGTTCTATACCCTGCCTCATCCTAGTACATCACCAGCATACTTTCGGATTACTGTATTCTTGGAGGCTACGTAAAAACTCCATAAATCAAGGAAAACATTAGGGATTATATAATCTAGGTATTACCTATAGTTTCTCCATAGGTACTACTTAAAATAAACTTATATATTAACAAAAATTTGTCCCAAAATTCTTTATAAGATCCTGGGACTTATATTAATTCTCTTCATGATCTTTATGATCGATATCTAATTCATTATCCGGGCTAAGGCAGGGCATAGGTCTATGTATCCAGTAGAGTACTGTACTACTATACAATTATATGTGCAAATTATGTTTATAAATGCTTTAGTTAAATATTATATAATGGCCCGTGAGACCTTAACCCGTGTCCCGGGTATGGGATGATCACGTGGAGGCTCCCCCTGGTGTCATGGCCTCCC
>CAZVWZ010000076.1:0-6850 GCA_964631195.1 uncultured Desulfurococcaceae archaeon | reverse complement strand
CATATATATCCCTCTAAAAACTATATATTAACCTAATATAGGTATAACTTAATACCTAATAAATCACCATAATAGTAGGGATGATGAATTTGCCGAATACCGTATACTATGTGGAATCTCCCGAAACCTGACCATGTATGGAGATGATCATTTTGAATGTGCCTAGACTTGTATTTTTAGACTATGACTTAACCATTATGAATACATTTATTGATTTCTTCGAGGCTATTAATGAAGCTCGTAGATTCTATGGTTTAAAACCATTTAGTTTTGACGAATTTATGAATTACTTCATAGACGATGTATTAGATGTGAAAGCTCCTCCACAAAATGATCCCGTTGGTTTCTGGAAGTACTTTAGAAGAGTATATAGTACTAAACATGGTTATCCAATGGAAGGCTCACATTATTTATTATATATGTTAAGACTTTGGGGGACCAAGAATATAATTGTAACAGGTAGAGGGACTCCATCCGAGACCATATGGTGGGAATTACGTAGACATGGTTTAGAATGGGGAATAGACTCTATATACACTATGTACGATATTGAGCTTATAGGTGGCATTGAAGAATCATTGTTCGATAAATCATGGCTTTTAGAATATATCTTGGATAAACATGGAGTAGAGCCCGGAAGTACTATTATGATCGGTGATTATAAGCTTGATGCTAAAAGTGCTTTAAAAGTAGGCATAGTCTTTATCGGTTTATCTAATATAACTAAGAGAACGAGAGATTTATATATTAGTGGAGCGTGCCGAGTTGTAAGCTCATTATATGAAGTCCCACCGGTTATTCATGAAATATTTTATGAAAAGAAATGCCGTATGGTATAAAAACTAGAAACCAAGAACAGTATATCTTCCATCACTGTTTAATGTTATTAATCCATTTTCTGCAAGAGTTATTAATGCTTTCCTTATTTTATCTTCGCTGGCAAGACCTGATAAGATTGTATGGATTTCTCTAAGATTCATTGGTTTTTCCTTAAGAAGCTCCATAATAATGTTTTTAAGCTCGTCCTCATTAGGTGCAGTCATTAGAACAACGTCGTCATCCTCATATAGTTTCCTTAATCTTATTTTGTTAAGAAAATATCGTATTTCTTCTTCTGATAGATTTATATTGCTTCCTCCTATACTCATAATCACATACCTCTCTTTAAGGGCTTTAAATATACATGTTTATATATAGTAGATTTAGGGGTGGGATAACTTTTTTGGTTCCTCTAATTGAGTAGTTGAAGATAATCTTAATTGTAATCCTAGTTTAATAGGAGTTACACACTACTTATATTATAGGGTCCTATGGTAGTCATAGAGTATATGATTAATTATTTAAATAAGAGGTTTAATGTATGAAGAGAAGGCATGCCATAGTTTTTGCCTATATGCCGTGGACTAGATATAGTGTTAATGCATTAGTTGCTGCAATAGATAAACTTGATCTTATAGACGTATATGTAATTGATAAACTAGAGGATATAATACCGTTAGTGAATTTATTAAGTAAAAAGTACGTGAAACTAGTACTTGCATTTAGTCTAAATACAATTATGTTAACGTATGATGAGATCTTGAATAAAATAACGGAAATAAATACAATGCTAAAGGGGAACAACAATATTATCAAAATCGCCGGAGGACCCCACGCTACAGGAGATCCTTTAGGTACAATTAAGAAGTTGGGATTCGATATAGTTGTTATTGGAGAGGGTGAAAAAACTCTATCTGATATAGTAGAAACTATTGTCAATAATGGAGATTTACTTAGAATTAAGGGCTTATATACATTACATAATAACAAGCCAATATTCACTGGTAGAAGAAAACCAATAGATCTCAATAAATATCTATCCTTTCCAATATGGAGAAAGATAGCTGGTCCTATAGAAATCACTCGCGGCTGTCCATATGGCTGTTTTTATTGTCAAGTAAGCTATATGCATGGTTTTAATGCTAGACATAGAGATATTGAAAACATAGTATATCATGCAGAGGCTATGGCTAAACTCGGGTTTCACGATATTAGGTTTATAACACCTAATGGTCTGGGCTATGGACTTGCTAGTTTAAGCAATAGACCTAATATCGATCTATTGGAAGAATTATTAGAAAGGCTTAAGAGAAAGGTATGTAAACGATATGGATCAAGGATATTCTATGGTACTTTTCCAAGCGAGTTCAGGCCTGAACATATAAGTTATGAAATAGCTAGAATGATTAGGAAGTATGTAGCTAATAAAAACATAATTGTTGGAGCACAGAGCGGAAGCGATCGTATTTTAAAAACTATAAATCGTGAACATAGTGTATCTGATGTATTTAATGCTGTTGAAGCATTACAGAAAGCAGGATTTAGAGCTGATGTAGATTTCATAATTGGTTTACCGGGCGAGACCAAAGAGGACCAATTAAGTAGTTTAGATGTTATGAAAAAACTCATTTCAATGGGGGCCCGGATCCATCTACATGTATTCATTCCTTTGCCCGGAACACCTTTCGCTTTTGCAGAGCCTGGTAGAATACCTAAATGGCTTAAAAAAGAGGTATACAGACTTATAGGTAAAGGCACAGCATATGGACAATGGATACAGCAAGAGAAAATAGCTCAGAAGATCTATATGCTTAGGAGAAAAGGCATAATACTACCTCGAGCTGTGAATTAACACTTACAGATAATATATCACGGGGTTATTGTAATGAATGAAGATATAAGGAATAAGCTGATAAAGAACTTGTATGAAACTAGTAAAGGAGTCATAATAAACGTGCATGTCAAGCCTGATTCAGCTATAGAGAAACTTACTCTCGAGAATGATGATTTAGTGTATTATACAAAAGAACCACCTATCAGAGGAAGAGCTAATGCAGCGTTAACGCGATTCTTATCAAAGGTTCTTGGCTTATCAGTTTCGAGAATTAATATAGTCTACGGAACTAGAAAGAGGTTTAAAAGAATTCTAGTTAGGGATATTGATTTGGATAAATTAATAGACCTATTAACTGAATACCTAAAACGTAATTAACTATTATTTAATAATTGATTGGAAGCGGGCATCTAGAAATAAGTGGCAATATACTTAGATACCATGGTATAATCACTTTTTGCTTCCTTTTTTCTATAGCGTCTGTTATAGCCTTAGCAACTACATGCGGTTCTAGCATAAATCTCTTTGGGATCTCTCTACCTGCTCTTTCAAAAACTTGTTTTAACAGGTCCTGGATATACTCTTATAACATTAATTCCTTTTTCTTTAGTTCTCTTTCAAGGATTATAGATGCATAGTGTAATGCTATTTTGCAGCTCCATAACTTGGTAAAGATGTAGATAATGTATAGATTGCCAGTGTTATAACATTTACAATAATTGAGCCTCGATCCATGTACTTTAATAAGGCATCAACGAGTTGAAGAGGCCTAATAGTATTTACGAGAAATATGTATTCAACATCGTCTAAATCATGCTTAATTAACTCTTTACATATACCATATCCTGCATTATTAATAAACACGTCTATACGGCCTAGATATTTATTGACATAATTAGTTACTTTATCTATAGATTCCTTCTTAATCAAATCAACTATTACATAGTCAAATGAATCTCTTAAATCTGCTTTAAGGCTCTCTAAGGCTTCTGCATTTCTTCCAATACCTAGAACCCTATATCCTTTTGTATATAATATCTTTGTTAATTCATAGCCTATACCACTTGAAGCTCCAGTGATAATGGCTGTTTTCAAGGCCTAAGTTACACCCATGACAGTATTATTTATTAATTAACTATGTTATTATTTGATTTAAGAAGATTATGTGTATAGCATATATAGTTGTTATAATCATAGATATGAATGGGGGGTGATGGTATTTATAAGTTCTATTAAAGAAGATACATCAATTACCGAATTAATTGATCGTATAGCAAGGAATATTCCGATAGCAAAAGAAAAAATCAAAGGCTATGTACATGAAACCCCACTTGTATCAATGGCTACATTATCAGACATTGTAGGTAAACAAATCTATTTGAAACTTGAGAATCTACAGAAGACAGGTGCTTATAAAGCGAGGGGAGCAACATATAAGATCAGAAAATTGGTTGAGAAAGGAGGGATTAAGGGAGTAGTCGCTGCATCTTCTGGAAACCATGCACAAGCTGTAGCATATGCGGCTAAAGTGAATAATTTACCAGCTATCATAGTTATGCCTGAGACGGCTAGCGCTACAAAAGTTCAAGCTACCCGTAGCTATGGCGCTGAAGTTATACTACATGGTACTATATATGATGAAGCTTATAGAAAGGCTTTAGAAATTGCCCGAGAAAAAGACTATGAATTTATTCATCCTTTTGATGACCCTGATGTAATTGCTGGACAAGGCACAATAGGTCTTGAAATACTTGGTAAGCTACCTGACGTTAAAGAAGTTCTTGTGCCAATTGGTGGAGGAGGACTTATATCGGGTATAGCTATTGCGTTAAAGAAGTATAATCCAAGTATAAAGGTAATTGGTGTACAGCCTCGTGAAGCTGCTTCTATGAAGTATTTACTTGAAGGCAAGCTTTCAGAATATATTCCGCATCTTAGTATAGCTGATGGAGTTGTTGTTAAGAAACCAGGTAATATTACCTCGCGCATAGTGGCTGAACTTGTTGATGATATTATTGTTGTTGATGAAGAAGATATAAGCCGTGCTGTGTTCTTCTTGCTTGAGCGTGGTAAGATAATTGCTGAAGGAGCTGGTGCTTTAACTGTAGCAGCCTTACTATCAAAGTCTTATATACCTGAAGATGAACCTATTGTCGCCGTTATTAGTGGAGGTAATATAGATCCTACTTTATTGTCTAGGATTATAGTGCATGAACTAGCTAAGGATGGAAGACTAGTAGTTATACGTGGAGTAGTAGATGATCGTCCAGGGGTCCTGCACGATATCATTGAAGTACTTGCACAGTATAGGCTTAATATAGTTGATATAAAACATGATCGTGTATCACCGCATTTACTACCTACAAAGGCGTCACTAGAACTAATATTTGAGGCATCAGCACCTGGGCTAGTTGATAAAGCACTCGATGAACTCCGAAGAAGAGGCTATTGGTTTAAGAAGAGAAGTTTTTAATGTCCATAATATCTCTTCACAATATAAGGTATATCTAGTAATGATTTAACAACGTATTTTGCTTCATTACAAGCTTCTCCACAGGGCTCAACAGCTATTGAAAGACCTACTCTGTGAAATATAGGTATATCCCATATGCTATCACCAACATAAACAACACGATCTAGATCGATACCTAGTCCTCTAACTAGTCTTTCTATAATGAATATTTTTTCATGCAAAGGTACCCAATCTCTACCTCCGGGTACTAGTTCGTCATTTATAAATATTAACTCATTATATAAGCATATATCTGAATCTATGGTACGGCATACCCTTTTGACAAGTATATCAATTCCACTACTAATAATGCCAACTAAGTAGCCCATTTGCTTTAGCATTTTAGTTGCGATCAAGGAATCAGATCTAATTTTTATCTTAGATAATGCTTTTTCAACATCACTCTTTCTAATGGGTCTTCCCCAAGAATTAATCATTAGAGCTATATCTATTTTCATCCAGTCAAGATAGCTTATAATACCATTTTTATATAGACTGGCAAAATAACTATTATCAATACTTCCAAAGTATTCATGTAAGGCTAACCAACTACTATGATCTTCTGTGAGGACACCGTCGCAGTCAAAGAATACTATGCCTTTCAACATAGTATTCCTCCAAATACTAGGCTATGGCTTTATAGATATTCTCTATGAGCTTTGTGGCATCTACATAATTTTCAAATACTTTATCAATACTAAGTTTAATAATTACTTTATACTGATTCTTACTAGGTTCTATGGATGCATACAAACCATTGTATTCTACAACAACTCTGTCTTCAAATAACCTTATACGTGCATTCTTAAGTTGTTTAGTCAATTTGTCAGCTATAACTTTTAGTTCACTAACACGTATGAGGCCTTTCCTGATCTCTTCAAGCCTTTTTCGTGCAGCATCTACAACGACTTCTGTATCACTATATTTTTCAACTATAGTACCAAGTATGTCCTCCAGTATATCGAGTGCATTAGCAGATTTTAGAATATTAATTACGAGATCGAAATCGCTACTATTGAGATACTTAGCCAAATTCTCTAATTTACCACCATATATACTAAACCCGTATTGGTCCTCAGCATTAGCTATGAGTTTACGAACTTCATCAAGTACAGGTATTAAATGCCTATGCGTTTTACTATATTCACTAAGTTTAGTATTAACAATATGTCTTAGGAAATCATGTCTAGGCATACATCTATCACCATATTATTAAATGTTGGAATTACTTATTGGCTGATAGCTCTATTGCTAAGCTCCAGTATTCCTCTTAATAAATTCATCTATTATCCATAGGGCCTCTGCATACATGGTATTGTCTAATAATCTAATCTCATGCTCCTTAGGTGAAGCCATATATATTACTAGTTTATCCCCTAACGAAAGTATAGTGGCGTATACAGGCTCTGTATTTAATCCACCATATTCCCTTTCCACAAGTACTTGTGGATTAAGTTTTCTTGCTTCATCTAATATAATAAATGCAGTTTCTTCTTGTTTAATAGGTAAGCCTGATAATAGTTTATCAATGGTATTCCTATCAATACCTATTCGTGAAAGTCTCTTGATAAGAACAGAAACTATCTTATCGGCCATCTCTATTCATCCGCATCATAGCTAATATTCCACACTACTTTCACTAATAGTTCTAATGATCTCTGCATAGGCAGTGTCGCCAGAAACTT
>CAZVWZ010000075.1:2122-6859 GCA_964631195.1 uncultured Desulfurococcaceae archaeon | reverse complement strand
ACATCTTTCCAATAAATTTCATGGATATGTTCTTTTTGTAGTGAAATGATCTTTAATGCATTAACTAATTCATCTATTTCTTCACGTACATTATAGATATAGTAACTCGCTCTAACTGTACCCTCAATACCCAATCTATAATGTAGTGGATGAGCACAATGCATACCAGTACGTACTGCTATACCAAATAGTGAATCCAAGGCTTTACCAACTACATGATGATGAAGATCCTTTATATTAAAAGCAATAACTCCTCCTCTAATATCTGGGTTCCGAGGACCATAAACGATAACCTCGTCTCCAAGTTCCTCTTCAAACCTCTTTAATGTATATTCTACAAGCTCCTTCTCATGTTTTCTTACGTTTTCCATTCCTATTTTCATTAGGTATTTTGCTGCTTCTGCTAGTCCTATGCCACCAGCAATATTAGGAGTACCAGCCTCAAACCTCCAAGGCAAATCATGCCATACAACATCATATAATGTAACATCCTTGATTGTGTCGCCGCCGACCTTGAAAGGCATCATTTCCTCCAGCAGGTCACGTCTACCCCACAATACTCCAGTACCTGTTGGGCCAAGCATTTTATGTCCACTGAAAGCAAGAAAGTCTATGCCGAAAGCTCTTACATCGGTTGGTGTATGAGGCACGCTTTGCGCTCCATCCAGAACAACTATGGCATCAACTTCATGGGCTATTTTTACTATTCTCTTAATATTATTTATTGTACCAACGACATTACTCATGCCTGGAAATGCGACTACTCTAGTTTTCTCAGTGATCTTTTTCTCAAATTCTTCATATTTGAGGATCCCGTCATCAGTTATATCTATATATTTTATCTTAGCACCAGTTATCTTTGCAACATTTCTCCATGGCAACATATTACTATGATGATCCATGACTGTAAGGATTATTTCATCTCCCTTTTCCAGATTTTTTAGACCCCACGCATAAGCTACAATGTTTATGGCATCAGTAGTATTGTTGCAGAAGATTACTTCATCCCAAGAATATGCATTAATGAATTTAGCTAATACCTCATGAGCATTTTCATAGAGTTCACTAGCCTCCTGACTTAGTGTATGAAGGCCTCGATGTATATTAGCATTATATTTTGTATAAAACTCAACAATAGCTTCAATAACTTGTCTAGGCTTATGAGTAGTAGCAGCATTATCCAAGTAAATAAGCTTTCTACCATTTACTTTCCTCTCAAGTATTGGAAAATCCTTACGTATCTCATATGGATCCAACAAAGCATTCTCCTCCATAAACATATTATAATAGGGGATATTTATAAGAGATACTTGATCAAGAATTATATTGTAGAATACACTGATTTGCATACAAACTCTAGCGGTGATGATCATATTGAGTGGCACATTAGTCCAAAAATTATACAGAAGATCAAATGCATTCATAGACTCAGCTAAACTATATTTAGAAAAACAATTTTATGAACTAACATGTTATAGTATGGAACAGTCGCTTCAATTATATGTTAAAGCTATGCTTATCGAGTTCTTCGGGTTAAAAACAAGAATTCATGGAATTATAAATAATCTTAGTCTGTTATTTAAGTGTCTTATGGATTCCGGATTTGATCATTATGCGAGTGAATTAATGGATTTTATTAGAAGAAATAGGGGAGTACTAGATTTAATGGATATGGCTTATATTGAAGCTAGATATGGTCTTTTAGAATACACATATAATGATGCTACTAAGTGTATAGAAATTGGAATAGACTGTATTAAATTATTGGAGAGAATTAGAAGCGGACTAAAAGGCGGGAGAAAATGAGTGCTAAAGTAATGTATATGAGATACGAGCTATTGAAGGAATGGAGAAAATATATATGTTTACTTAAGAAAGCAGTAGAGAGGATCTTACCTAATGCAAGGATCTATGTATTTGGCGGTGCAGCTGAGGAAAGGCTTACAGCTCTAAGCGATATAGATGTACTTATAGTCTATGAAGATACTCCATCTACGGCTGGTGAAAGAGCTAAGATCATAGCTAGAATAAAAACTTTGGCAGAAGAATTAGGTGTACCTTTTGCCTATCCATTTGAAATACATCTTATTCGCCCAGAAGAATTTAAGGATTACAATAAATATGTAAAAAAGATTATTGAAATTTAAACTAAATATAATGTAGACTTTTCACTAGAAGTAATAAAACAGTTATTGATATTGCAAAAAGGCAGGCAGTATTTATGAAATTTACTCATTCTTATGTTTGACAATAGTATAAAAATTAAGCATAGAACTATGTATTAGTCCTAAACTAACTATATTCATTGATAGAGCTAAGATTTTCCAATTGCTAATATACCTGGTAAAGACTATTATAGATTGGTACATTGTTCATAATTTTACATATATTCATTCCTTAAAATAATAGTCATAATACCTATTTTTGAAGTCATAAATAGGATAGATTCGATGGTTTAACTATAATTGTTACAAGTGTTTACAGATAAAGATAGCTGTATCATCCATTATAATAGTTGAGGATAATAACATAGTGATAATTAGTATAGATCATCAATAAATTAATTATTTAAGCTTTACAATCCTTTAATTGGTGATTAGACTTGGTTATATCTACACGTGAAATGAGGATCCTTGAGACAAATAGTATTGGGCTAGGCATACCTCTTAGGATGCTTATGGAGGCTGCTGGGAAAAATGTTGCTGACTATATTGCTTCTAAGCTTTCGCCAGAAGAGGCAGGCAGAGTTGTAGTAATGTTTGGTAAGGGAGGTAATGGTGGTGATGGACTTGTTACTGCACGTTACCTATCTAGGCTTGGATATTGTGTTGAATTATTACCTGCTTATCCTTTGGAAGCTATTGAGCATCCAGATACAAGAGCTAATCTAGACATTGTTTTGAGGCTTGAATCGATTAAGATGCATAAGTATGGTAATGTTGATGTTATTGATGGTGCCGGTATAATTGTTGATGCACTCTTAGGTACTGGTGTTCGGGGGAAGCTTCGAGGTATTATAAGGGATTATGTTGAGAAGGCTAATTCTATTGATGCTAGATTAAAAGTTGCAATAGACACTCCAACAGGCTTAAACCCAGATACTGGCGAAATACATGGTATAGCTTTTAAGGCTGATGCAACTGTTACTATGCACGATATTAAGCCTGGTCTTTTAAAGAACCGGGAATATGTTGGAGAGATCATTGTTGCAAATATAGGTATTCCACTAGATGCATGGTTATTTATAGGCCCTGGAGACGTTATCCATGGAATACCGGGTAAGCCTAAGGGCGCTCATAAGGGTATGGGTGGACGTATACTAGTTGTTGGCGGCTCAAGATACTATACTGGTGCACCGGCCTTAGCTGGTGTTGCCGCACTAGCTGTTGGAGCAGATCTATCATTTGTCATAGTTCCAGAGACTATTCGTGGAGTCATTGCAAGTTATACACCAGAGATCATAACAGCTGCCGTGCCCGGTGATCATTTTAAGCCAAGTGATCTAGAAATACTTGAGAAGTATATAGTTGATTTCCGTCCTCACACTATAGTATTTGGTAATGGCTTAGGCAGGGATCCTGATACAATAGAGTTTGCTATGGAGTTCATTAAATGGGCCGTTGATAAGAGAATACCTATAGTGATCGATGCTGACGGATTGAAGGGGATAATATATGGAGAGATGAAGCTTGCATGGAAAGCCATAATAACTCCTCATCGCGGAGAATTTAAGGCATTAACTGGCGAAGTATTAAAGGGTGATCCATGGAGTGATATTGAGAAGCTTATTGAAGCTAGTAAAGCTCTTGAAACAACAATATTGCTGAAAGCACCTATCGATGTAATTGTCTATGGTGATAGTTATAGGTTTAACCGAACGGGTAATCAGGGTATGACGATTGGAGGAACAGGCGATGTATTAGCGGGCATTGCTGGAGCAATATATGCTAGAACAAATGATCCATTTGAGTCCGCATCTATAGCTGCTTATTTAAATGGTCTAGCTGGAGACTATATCTACTATATTGATAAGGATAATCCTTCTCCTACAAGAATCATTGAGGTATTGTCAAAGATTATTAACAATGTTCTCGACATACATTTAACAACATATGGTATTGAATTATGATTTTTATAATCTTAATAGAAATACTACATCATTCCAACAGCTCTTACTCCATATATCCTTATGTACTTCATAACTCTTCGTACAACTATATATGCTATTAAGGCTATTCCGAGAAGATATATTATAGCTACATAGATCTCATTTACTAGGCCAAAATAAGGCTCCATACCCAGTGCTCCGTACCTTACTATTTCTGCTGCATGAGTATATGGCATTGCTAATGCTACATATCTTAATTGTTCAGGCATCTTTGAAACAGGTACACCCAATCCACCACCTATGTACATAAATATATTCAAGATATCAAGCATTGTACCAGGTACTTGTATGCGGAAACTTAATGCCGCCAATGTTAATGCGTATAGTGTAGCATAACATATTACCAGCGCGATACCTAGTAAAAGTAATGGTAAATTATGTATTGCTAACAACGATATATCTCCCATACTCGTGAATATCATGAGTATCAATGGTATTGTCGCTAGACTAATACTCATGCCTGTTATAAATCTGCCAGCTACAAACGCTAGAGGATTCACATTGTGTATATAATGCTCCTCTACGAGACCCATTGACAATATAAACCATGTCCATCCAGCTATAAGCCA
>CAZVWZ010000075.1:0-2022 GCA_964631195.1 uncultured Desulfurococcaceae archaeon | reverse complement strand
ACAAGTAGTATAAATGGTGTTAGGAATCCTGCAACATTTGCTTCTTCACCTGCTACAAGCGATAAACCACCTACAATTACAGCGATACCGATTAATGGAATCATAGCAAGATAAATATAGCATAATACAATGAATATCTTTATACCACCAATTATCCCCTCAAAATACAAGGCTGCGGGTAGAATGCTAGATAAGCTAATGAAGCTTGATAACATTGTAGCAGGTATAGGTCCAGCAATAGCATAGACGATGAATCTAGGAGGAGATGAAATAACATATGGTAGTGTACCTATCCATTTATGCCTTAATAACTCGCCAGCTACATTATCTATAATGCTTATACTCGATACCATGATACTGCTTGAAGCTAGTATGTAGAGTATTGGATTAGCTATTTCCATTCTAACTTTATACTCTTCAATACTACCCAATATACTGCCGAGTCCGAAGAGAAAGAACGCCATCATATATGGCCAAAATAGCATAAAGAATGCAAAACTCCTATTATTCTTCATCCAGCAAATAAATGCATATAGATTAGCCTTCATAACAGCTCTGACATACCTCATTTCCACTTAAACCCTCCAGTAAGTTTTATAAATACATCCTCTAGCGTTGGCTCCATTGTCCTAGCCAGTCTAATTCTAGCACCTAGTTCTTGGAGAACCCCTATTACTTCATGTATGAACTTATCTTCTTCACCAAGTGGAACTAGGGCCTTTATTCTCGTAAGTCCCTCTTCACTAACCCTAGCTACTACATTAAAACCTAGCTTTCTCCTTATGTTTTCAATTACAATATGGCTTGTTAATCCAGGCTTCCAAGCCTCTACAATAACTGGTATTTCTTTCGAAACGAGTCTTTTAAGCTCAGCAATCGTTCCATGAGCTATTATTTTACCCTCATTAATTATTGCAACACGGTCACAGATCATCTCGACCTCAAACATATTATGGGACGTTATGAGAACTGTTTTACCCTCATCCTTAGCTAGCTTTACCAGTAACTCACGTATTGTACGTGCACTATATGGGTCTAGGCCTAAAGTGGGCTCATCAAGTATCAATACAAGTGGATCATGTAAGAGTGCACGAGCAATACTTAATCTAGCTTTCATACCAAGACTGAATTCCTCAAAATACTTACGATCTCCTCCAAGCTTCTTCAAGCCGACAATATCTAATACATAATTTATTCTCTCTTCAAGATAACTGCCTTCAAGACCACGTAGTAATCCAAAGTACTTCAGGTTTTCATATCCAGTAAGTTTCCAGAAGAAACCACGTTCAACACTGAGAGATATTCCTATAACTTCTCTAACTTTCTGTGATTCATTTAATACATCATATCCTAAAATCCATGCCTTACCACGATCTGGTAATAATAACGTTGAAAGAATCTTTACAGTAGTAGTCTTGCCAGCACCATTAGGCCCAAGAAGTCCAAAGACCTCTTCACGCTTAACACTAAAGCTTACACCCCTAAGTGCCTTCACTTTCTCAGATCTTCTCCTTATGAAGCCTCTCTTAATTATATATGTTTTCTCTAGATCTCTAGCAATTATAGCTTCACTCATTGATTACACCTCAAGTAGAAGTAAGTATTATAAATAGACTTATTTTAAGCAAGGACGCCGTGTTTAGAATACTTTAGTACAAAATTCTCATATTAATCACCATTATCAAATTATCTAGCATAGATGAGAATCATTATTAAATTTTTCCTTCAAGATCAATTTATTAGATTCATGAAGGATAGCAAATATTGATTATCTCAGAAACTAGATAAGGCTAATTGATCTTGTTAAATTATTTGAGTTTATTGATTATTTCTTCAAGTAATTCTATAGCCTTCTTTAAAGCAGATATGCCTTGTTCTGTAACTCTATACCTTGTTTCACCAGAGACTTTTACTGGCTTAATGAGATTATCTCTTGCCATACGATATACAACAGAGTAGACTGTTACAGTTGCTGGTTTAATTCCATACTTTTCTCTCAATAAAACTTTAATATCATAGGCC
>CAZVWZ010000074.1:0-6871 GCA_964631195.1 uncultured Desulfurococcaceae archaeon | reverse complement strand
TGTTTAGTCAATCTATTAAATAATGTTGTTTTACCAGCACATGTGTAACCTACAATAGATATATGTGGATATCCTAATTTCTCTCTATTCCTTCTTCTGATCTCTCTGATTTTTCTAAGTTCATTTATCTCCCTACGAATACGAGCCATACGTTTCTTTGCCATTGTATAATGTTTTTCGAAACCATATCGACCACCACCAAGAAATCCATGGAGCTCGCCGAGCTTAGCATATCTTATTGCTTCTTTAATTAATGGAAGCTCATGTCTTAATCTTGCAAGTTCTATCTGTAGTTGAGCTTCTCTACTACCTGCATGAAGAGCGAATATCTTCAATATAAGTTGCATCCGATCAATAATTTCTTTTCTTAACACTCTATACAAATTTATGAAATGCCGTGGCTTTAATATATCCATAATAATTATTGTATTTACGTCATTGTTTCCTTTAATTTCTAAAACACGATCGTATGGAATATAACATTTAGGATTAGGCCTCCTAACAAAGAAGAAGTCTATGTCATAGCTATTAGAGTCATAAATGGCTTTAACAAGAGAAAGTTCCTCATCAATGAATCCTTTATATTTACTGGGTATTGCAACTAGTACTTGTTTAGCCATTTCCAGATCCTTATAATGTTATTTTTTACTAGTTTTTATTCTTATAAGATCGCCTATGGTGAAATAATCTTCATCACTTCCATGACTACTATATCCAGTGAATTCGTCAACTATAGGTTCTAACAACTTTATATGCAATACTTTCTCTAACCTGCGAGCTAGCTCTATAGATGGAATAAGCCTGCCGGCTTCTATTCTCTTAATAACATTCTCTTTTTCTCTAACCCTTTCGGCTAAAACACGAGTAGACCATCCCATTCTCTCTCGAGCTTGTTTAATTCTTTTAGCATAATCTGGTACAACTTCGTATTCTTCCATAAGTAAACGCTTGGGAATACTTCTTGATTTTCTCCTAATTTTTCTTCTAAGTATTTGAGTAGAAGTCATTATAGGGGGCTTGTACTCCCTTACTTTGCCTTGTTTAATCAGTCTATTATAGCATCTTGGGCATATCTTGAGCACAGCTCCTTCAATAACTACAGTCTTACACTGTCTTTCATCAAGTACTTCTCTACCACATAATTCACAATAACACGGCATGTCTGTGAATCCACCCTATATCTCTATGGTGTCTATTGGTAAGAACCGTTTTTAGCCTTAATTCTAACCTATATAAATAGATAGGTGACAATAAACTATGAGCAGCAGTGAATCCAAGGATAGATATGAAGCAAGAATGAGTTTAGAAGATTACATCAGGTTTCTAGAAGCAAGAATAAAATATCTTGAAATAGAGAAAGAAAAATTAAACAGTCAAGTAAGATATTACAAAAACGAAATTGAAAAACTCATGTCAGCTCCACTTATTGAGGCAACTCTTTTAGATGTATTACCAGATGGGAGAGCTATTGTTAAAAGCTCTACAGGGCCTATACTCATAGTAAAAATGCTTTCATCAATTGATATGGATAAACTGAGGCCTGGAGCCAGAGTAGCAATAAACCAACGTGGCTCAGCTATTGTGGAGATTTTACCAGATTCGGAAGATCCCTATGTTAAGAGTATGGAGGTTATTGAAAGACCAAATGTTTCATTCGATGATATAGGCGGCCTCAGTGAACAGATTCGAGAATTAAAGGAAGTTGTTGAACTTCCCTTAACGCATCCAGAAATATTTGAGGAAATAGGTATAGAGCCTCCAAAGGGAGTACTTCTCTACGGCCCTCCTGGATGCGGTAAGACATTACTTGCTAAAGCTGTTGCTCGCGAAGCTGGAGCCACCTTTATAAGTATTGTTGGTAGTGAGCTTGTACAGAAATTTATTGGTGAAGGAGCCCGTATTGTCCGTGAAGTATTCCGACTTGCCCGGAAAAAGGCTCCATCAATAGTATTTATTGATGAAATAGATGCCATTGCTGCCCGCCGACTAGATGTAGGCACTAGTGGTGAACGTGAAGTTCAGCGTACACTTATGCAGCTTTTAGCAGAACTAGATGGTTTTAAGCCGCTGGATAAGGTTAAGGTCATTGCTGCTACTAACCGTATAGATATTCTTGATCCAGCCATCCTTAGACCAGGTAGATTTGACAGATTAATAGAAGTGCCTTTACCAGATTATAGAGGTAGAATCGAGATCTTCATGGTTCATACGAGAAAAATGAAGCTAGCAGATGATGTTAATATTGAGGAGCTTGCCCGTATAACTGATGGCGCTACTGGTGCAGAAATCAAGGCTATATGTACTGAGGCAGGCTATAATGCTATAAGAGCAAATCGTAGATTTGTTACCATGGAGGATTTCGTGAAGGCTGTCAAGAAGATTATGTCTAAGAAGACTGTTAGAAAACTTAGCGGTAAGAGTGAGACTAGCTATTTGTTCCAGTAGCTGATGGTTTATGAGGCTATATCGCCCCACCCCTTCTGAACTCCTTGAACTCCGGAGCATCGCTTCCCTCCAGTTTAGGGGGGTGGGGGATCATTTCATTCCCGATAATATTCTAGTACAAAGATCCCCTTCAACATATAGAATTAGAGTTATCTATTTAGACAATAAACCATTAGCCTCGCTCAGAGCTGCTGACTATCGTTTACTTCTTAGGATATATGGTGGTATGAGACTTAGAAAAATTCTTGATTTCCCATTATTAAGGGTTATTGTATCAAATAAATATAGCAACTTCATTGCGGAAGGAGGAAATGTTTTTGCAGCTCATATAGTTTACGCAGATCCCGGAATAAGGCCTTATGATGAAGTTATAGTTGTAAATGAAGATGATGAAATAATTGCTGTAGGAAGAGCCTTATTACCCGGTTATATTATGTCATTTTTTAGTCGTGGAGAAGCGGTTAGAGTTAGAGAAGGGATAAAGGAGTTGGTCTAATTTGAAGAGAATAAATATAATGTTAATAGAGGATCTTGCTCTAGATGAACTTAAGAATTCCATTTTTATAACTGGGTATACAGGCTTTGGTTTGGTAGGATATTTAGCTACAAGACATATTGCTTTTCAACTTAAGATGAGACGAATAGGATTCGTTGAAACAAAATATATGCCAGAATCAACGTTCTATACAAAACATATAGGTATAATTTATCCATTTGAGATCTATTATAAAAATATCAATGGACAGAAATTACTTGTTCTAGTAAATCATAGCATACCTGATACACGTGAAAGAACATATTATGTTAGATCGATAGCTCGGTGGGTTAGAGATGTAGGTATTAAAGAAGCAATATTAGTTGGAGGCCTAGACCCTGCTGTAAGGGAGAGTAAAGAAGAAAGATATAGATGGATACCTATAGGCAATATTAACATCACCTTAGAGGCACCAGTACTTGAAGAAAGACATGTTGTAGGGCCTTTAGCTCTTACAATGATGTATTTACATGCATATAAAATACCCGGAGTAGTGATCTTGCCATATGCGGAACCCTATAGACCAGATCCTAGAGCAACGGCCATAGCAGTTACAGAAATAGCTAAACTCCTAGATATAGAGATTGACGTCTCTCAATTATATAAGGAGGCTGGTATTATTGAAGAACTTGAAAGTAAGAAGGAGGAGCTCCTAAAAAGAGTTTATGAAACTGAAGTTAGTGGAAAAGGCCATCCTATGTATATGTAACTAGACTCTTAGAACACTAACTTTCACACCTTGCTTCAACAATCTTTCCAATATAGGGCCTGTAAAACACTCACACCACCAACAATCATCAACAGTCACTATTAATATTTCCTTGGCACCAGTTTTATTAATTAATTCCTGTATACTACCATACATTTTGTCACAAAAACGTGTATCCAAAAATAAAATATTAGGTTCCTCATGCTGGAAAACAGGATAGATCTCTGTTAATCCCCATGGAATTATTCCCAAAAATGGATTATAGAAAAATATTTCTTCATAACTGAAACTCATATACTTTAATGCTTTTTCCACAAAAGCTTGTTCCTTATAGGGCTTAGAAACTGCAGGTAATAGCAAGATCCTTTCAGATACTTTAACTACATATTTCATTACGTTTTCTCTGAAGAGCTTTAATTTAGGGTTATATATAGAGTCATAATCGTATAATAATAATGCCCTTGGTGAAGCCTTAGAATATGGTGTATGTTTTTCTATGTACCATAAATACTTCTTTATAACTTCAAAAGCGCTTCTTAGACTGGGGTGTTCTTTACTTCTACTTTCTAAATACTCCCAAAGCCTACCTTCCTTAATTGCTTGCTTTACTCTATTGATCTCCTCCATTAACTTGTATATGTTATGTAATGCAAGCAGCCTTATCCTATTACCATTACTCATTTCATATAGTTCTTGAGGAGTATATTTTGAACATACTGGGCAGCTACATGGAAAATAACTTAGTTCCTCAACTCTTTTAGTACCTCCACTAACCATGTACCTACCATCTCTGGCGTAGAGTATGTAAGATGCTGAGTCAAATAGATCTGCGCCAAGAGCTACTAAGAATGGGATAATCATTGGATGGCCTACGCCAAATACATGTAAAGGCCTATTTGGCGGTAAGTGAATACGAGCTAAAGCAACTAGTTCAACTAGTCTACTATATTCATATTTCTCAAGCAATACTGTAGGACTGCCTAATGCATGTATGTGATAGGGATATTTCCAAGCTCTTACACTGGAGTATATAACTAGGTCCTTATAGGGAGCCCCCTGTATTGGTAACACCCATAGAGTATCACTATCTTGTATTATAGGTAATGCTTCGACAGCTCTTCTAAAGGTTTCTTCAATAGATTTAAAAGCTTCTTGTTTATCCATGTGACTACCTGTGGGTATATCTAGTATGACTGCAATATCAGAGCCTATATGGCGCTGGTAATCAACTATAGTCTTATTGTCGATCTCTACATCGCCATAAATAAGTACCTGGTATCCACCTGAATCAGTCATTATAATATTATTCCAGTTTAAACTTTGATGAATAGATCTTACCTTGCCCTTATTTCTACGATAAAAGAGATACGCATTTGTTATAAAAGCATTAAATCCATGTTCTCTTAAAAAATCAAGTTCTACCTCCTGTCTACTAGGATCAATAACTGGAAGTAAGTAAGGAGTTTCTAAAACTCCATGGGCTGTCCTTAGTTTAGCTATTCTACCAGCTAGATCTACGTCCTTTATTTCATAGTATTGCAATATATCCAGTCCCTTATCTTTACTCTATACCCAATTCCTTTCTTCTCTTCCTCATATACTCTTCAAATACCTCGTATATGGTCTGCGCCATAGCACCACTGCCTTCGACTCCTTTCTCACTAACTTTAATCCTATAGATCTGTACAGCATTTGCTTCAGGTATAACCTTTACAGAATCTCTTCTAAGATTAAGTCTCTTGATAACGTATTCAGCAAATTCCTTTGGATCAAATAATGGTGTTTCAGCAATCATTAATTCAGATATTCTTTCGCCACGAATAATTATTGTTGGATAGGTATTGCCTTGAGCATCTGTAGCAGGGGATAAAACGATATTTAGAGATGGATGGTCAAAACCTGCCAATACGCCATCATAACGACGCCCATCAGTTAGTATAACTGTCACCTTCTTATCAAGCATTGATTGTAAAGCCGATATCAATCTACGTGTAGCATCAGTTATACTCATACCAGCCATACACCTCCATAAACACTAACGGTACTAGAGATATATGGGAGTTACGGATACATGCATGGCAATATTAATAAATATAGTGTCTAGTATTAATGCCTAGACAACATAGGTTAAGCAGGAGGTTGCATGTAATGATTGAATTTGAATGTAAGGTTGGTAATCTCGAGGCATTGAGAGTCCCTGGAATAAATAGATATCATTTATTTTGTAATGAATCAGAGATAGTTGCTGAATTACCGGAACAAGTATATAGATTAAATATAGGCGATATGATCATATTAAGTATATTAACGGATAAAGAAAAGTGTTTAGAGAATGATTTTTGCGGCCAAGGCCATGTAGTTACGTCTACAAAGATCAATGATATGCATAGAATAATACTGTCTATGGGAGGACTATTGATCGTTATTAAGGTAAAGCCCGGATCAGACGTTATTGATAAACTTAAGGTTGTTGAGAAGTACTATATTGGGATAAAAAGATTAACAAAATAATCTCTTTATAACCCATATACTACTTGTAGGGAATGAATTGTATAAAGAAGATAGCCTAATAGTTTTCGAGGTATATAAGAACAAGGAAGCTGAAGAACAAGCCATTGTAATGGAATTAAGTAATTTACTTAAATTTATCCATACACGTTCAAAGATGAATCGTAAGCTCAAATTTATATCATTATCTTATTCATATGGAGGAAAATATGCTGGATATATAATTATAAAGCCTGTCAAAAACCAAGATGGTTCGTCAAGCTTGTTAGAAAGAGAGGCTGAGGTCATAGAATCCTATGTGTCAACACATTTGGAGAATATATGGATAACAAGGGTGAAGATTAAATGGAATGATATGATACCATTACCAAACATAGGATTTTTTCGAAGAAAAAACAAGATATATTATTTTAACCAATACTTTATCAAAGCAAAGATCTTTTATCCAGTTCAGACAGTAAGTCCCATAGATGATATTATCCCTATAGGAAGAACAATAGATGATAATAAGGTTTTGATCGGTATTCCTCCAGCTAATATACCGCATCATATTTTAGTACTTGGAGCTACAGGAAGCGGTAAGACAACGACAACATCTATATTTATAAAGAATCTATTGAGATCGTATCCAAAGCTATATAAAGTAGTAATTATTGATTGGCATGGAGAGTACA
>CAZVWZ010000073.1:0-6882 GCA_964631195.1 uncultured Desulfurococcaceae archaeon | reverse complement strand
TGATGTAGAGGATGTCCGGGAATTATTGAAACAATATCATACTATGAAGAAATTGCTAAAGCAATTAAGGAGGAGAAAAGATCTACTAGATAAATTAAGGCTTGGAGCTTTACGTTGAACCCTCCTACAAGAATATTCTTATATTATCTAGCTAATCCTTGTCTGGATCTTGAAATTATTTCTCATGTATTGCTTAATACATTTATCGTATCACATGGAATTCGTATTGATACAATATTGTATCTATTATCTACTGAAAAAACATATGTGATCAATGGATTTAAGCTAAGACATCTTTATCCTCAACAAAGCAGTCTAAGAGGATTTGCAAAAGCAGTTTTTTGTAAAAATAAAGAATTACCCGGGGTCCGTATAAACCATAATATTGTATTAAAAGATCAAATTGCTATATTATATCCTTCTGGAAATGGATTGTCAATAGCTGACAATCCAATAGGGTCTTATGAAGAGATAGTAATCGTCCTAAACAATGGAAGATATTTTAGGGAATTCTTGTTACGTGATATACCCAAAATACCTATTTGTATACCGCGAAAGGCTTCAATAGGGACCACTATAACGATAATAAACTATGTCTTAGATACTTGGTATGGTACAGTAGTTAGGAGGAAGGGGAAGGTAATTGTCTATAGAGCTAAGCAATAGCCTACTGGAATCTGTGAAGAAGATCTTATTAAAGTATCCACTATGCAATCATTGTCTAGGTAGACTATTTGCTAAATTAGGACATGGATTAGGAAATGATGATAGAGGCTATAGTCTAAAGCTAGTGTTAACCATGGAGCTTCATAGGATCATTAAAGATGATAAGGATAAATATAAGGATCTGCTTAGAAATCTTGCTGAGAACGGCGGTGAACCATTGACTAAGTTATATGAGTATTTATATAATGAAGCAATTAATTATAGGGAATGTATTTTATGTAAAAACATTATTAGCCGCAAATATTTTGAGAAATTAGCTGATAAAGCAATTGAAGTTATTAATGAATATAATGCTACAAGTTTCTTGATAGGGGTAAGTATTGATAGGGAGTTACAGCTTAAGGAGATCGAAATAGCCAGTGAGTCGGGCCTCGAATATAGCGAGTCTATAAAGAATGAAATTAAGCGTGAAGTTGGTAAGATTGTTAGGGATAAATCGGGCATTGAACCTGATTTTAATAGACCAGATATTGTAGTGGTATTCGATCTAATAGGTAATTATGATGTTATTGTAAATCCAGTATTGCTACTTGGTAGATATTGGAAGACCGCTAGAAACATATCACATGTTATATGGATTAGCAAGGGCATTAAAAAATATCCGTACTCTATTGAGGAATTCTTTAATGAATCTCTAAAAGAAGTCTATGATGCTGAAAGAGCGATTCTACATGCCAGTGGTAGAGAAGATGTTGACGTGCGTATGTTGGGCACTGGCAGGCCAATGGTTTTAGAGATTAAAAATCCGAGATTTCGCTTAGTTGATTATGATTTATTAAATAGCCTTGTAGTATCTAATAGAGTTAAAGGCGAGATCATTGGTCAGGCCTCACGTAAGCATATTGAATTACTTAAAATGGAGTTATCTAAGAAATCAAAAATATATAAAGCTCTTATATATACTTCCGAACCTATAAGTGAAGAAAAACTACGTTATCTTGAAGAATTCTTTACTGACAAAGTAATTAGACAATTAACTCCTAAGAGAATATTATATAGAAAAAAGGAGAGATTGAGAACTAGGAAAGTCTATCAGGTAAAGACTAGATATATCGATCAACATTTATTTGAGGCATTGATTAGAAGCGATGGCGGTTTATATATTAAGGAACTTATTTCAGGCGATAACGGTAGGACGACACCTAGCTTTGCTGAAATCCTAGAGGTAAAGGCGTATTGTATAGAACTAGATGTTATTGGTGTAGAGGTACCTCTTCTTTCTCAATTTGGAGAAAACATTTATAACATGATAAATGTTTAGCTAGAGAGTAGCATTCAGTGAAGGGAGTAGAGGTATTAGAAAGATGGTTAAAGCACCCAAGGGATTTAGGCATAGAACTCGGAAGTTATTGAGAAAACATATTAGAGAGAAAGGAGCTATTCCGCCCCTAAGCCTCTTATTACATGAATATAAAGTAGGTGATAAGGTACATATTAAGATAAACCCGGCTGTACATAAGGGAATGCCTCATCGTAGATATCATGGTAAGACAGGAACGATCATTGGTAAAAGAGGTAAATGCTACATTGTAGAGGTCTATCTTGGCGATAAGAGAAAAACAATTATTGTACGCCCAGAACATATTAGACCTGCTAAACAATAGTTATTTTATGTAAGTTAAATAATTCATTATAATATGGTGAGTAGAAATTGTCAACAGAACTTGATGCGGAAATTTTAGAGGAAAAACATATACCAAATCCTATAGCTAAGGAATTATTAGAGAAAGTTGTTAGAGTACTCGAGATCAGCGGCTACACACCTACAATGCTTATACATAAAACTCTTGATTATCTAAGAAAATATTCAAAAATGAGTTCTGATAGGGCAAATGCCCTTGATAGGGAGTTGCAGGCATTCAATCTAAAACCGGAAACAAGAATAATGATTATAAATATATGTCCTGAAACGCTAGATGAACTAAGAACACTACTCGTACTTGAGGAAAGAATTATTGAGACGGAAGAAGCAGAGAAAATACTTGATATAGCGAAGAAGTATTGTTTCGAATAATATTCTTAATGAGTTACTTAAGCAAAAGATGCATTCCATTACTTGAATGATTCATACCTATTTAAACAATTAGACGAAATCTAGGTCCCATAAAGTACATGAAATAAGAAAAGATCATTACTTCTTCATCATAATTGTTCTATAATTGAATGGATAAATAGATAAAGTAGGGCATAACTTAAATATTCATAAGGGAGTGGGTAAAAGGTGTACAGACGATCTGGTAGGCCAAGACGATATTTTAGAGAAAGAGGGTTTAGGGAAGAACACAAAGAACAATCAGTATATGTACTAGATTACCTACCATTTGGTAATCCGCTTGATAAGTATCGTGAATACAGAAATAGACCTGTGGCCCAAGTCATAGGTACAAAGTATTTTACTCTATTGGAAGTCGAGCCATATCCTGGTATAGATCTAGAGGTTGGTGAAAGAGTAGATATTAGTCCCGAGTCGAAGATAAGAAGAATTATTGGAAGAATAAGCTATAATGACTTAACCAGTAATGCTAGAGGCAATTTAGAAGATATTGTTAGAAAAATAGTTTTAGAAAATGAGAGAATATTTGTAGAATTCTTTAATAAAGCAGGTCCTATAAACATTAGACTTCATTCATTAGAGCTCCTTCCAGGCGTAGGTAAGAAGACAATGAAACTTATACTTGAGGAAAGGAAGAAAAAGCGTTTTGAATCATTTAATGAAATACAGGAGAGAGTAAAATTAAGCGATCCCGCTAAAACTATAGTTGATCGAGTAATTGTTGAATTACGTGGCGAAGATAAGTACTACTTATTCGTCAAACCACCAAGGTTCGTTCTTGAATCAGGAGCAGTATACCTAGGCTATCTTGAGAAGCTTCATTACTTATAATAGGATAATCATTATGTCCATAGAATATCCTCCTATTTACTCTAGGAAAAGACTTTTTCAATGGACTAAATCTTTTTTAAGAAAATATAATATCAAGCCAAAGGATAGACTTAGCCAATCATTTCTTATTAATCCTAAAATGTTACATGAAATAGGTTATTGGCTTGAAAAACTATCAGTTAATAAGAACGAAACAATATGTGAAATTGGTTCCGGAATTGGTATTATAACATATTATCTAGTAAGGAATGAGTACAAAGTACTGGCTATCGAGATAGATTCGAAATTAGCAAATGCATCGTATGAACTATTTAAAAGGTTTAAGAGAGCAGTCCTCATCAATGCAGATGCCTTAGAAATACCTTTTAATTGTAATACAATTGTATCAAATACTCCTTTTCATATGTCTTCTCAACTACTTCTTAAAATCGCCAGATCAAATAATGTGTCAAAGGCTATATTGGTATTTCAAAAGGATGTCGTAGAAAGAATAGCAGCTAAGCCTGGGACAAAAGAATATGGTAGGCTTAGTATAATTATACAGCAAGTATTTGATTTAAAAAGAGGATCTATATACTCTCCATCCTCTTTTTACCCTAAACCAAAGGTAAGTACTCAATTAATTGTCTTAGTAAGAAAGAATGAATATGGATTATTATACTATAAATTAGAAGAGATTACAAGAGTTTTATTTACTGAAAGAAGGAAGAAAGCATTGTCTGTAATAAGTAGAAAACTTGGACTGAGTAAATCAGCAATCAAGGAATTAGGCATAGATGATAAAGTTAGGATCTATCAATTATCTCCTGAAATATTTGTCAAAATAGCTAGTTATATGAGGGACTCTCTTTGAAGAAGATCTATATTACCAATAGTATGTCTATATATGTTTTTAAGAATGTTTATGAGCCAAGCGATGATACATGGTTATTAATGGAATTAATAGAGCCTCGTAAAATAAATGGAAAGGTAGTTGTAGATACATGTTCTGGAACAGGGATTCTTGGAATATATTCGTGGATTATAGGTAGGCCTAGGAAAATAGTTTTTATTGATATATCTGAGCAGGCGATCGCCAATATAATGTTTAATATAAAACATCTTAATTTATGTGATTATCTTATACTAAGATGTGATCTTCTGAGATGCTTAAATGAACATAGTGTAGATGTAGTTCTAGCTAACCCCCCTTATCTACCAGGTATAGGTAAGGATCTAGATCTATATGGTGGCGTGCATGGCTACGAGATTATATTGGATCTTATTATTGAAGCAAATAGGGTATTGAGAAATAAGGGGTTTCTATTTCTTGTATACTCTTCTTTGTCTAATGAGGATATCATAATAGACTATCTACATAAATATGGGTTTAAAGTATATAGGAAGAAAAGTAAACATTTCTTCTTTGAAGATATAATAGCTATTGAGGCGATTAAAGAGAATTGATTGTCCGCGTAGTACTTGTAGAGCCGGAAGGATCCGTTAACCTAGGATTTATTGCTAGACTCTGTGTGAACTTTAGTGTTGATGAACTTTACCTCGTTAATCCTAAAGCTAGTATTGAAGAGGCTCTAGAATATGCATCTAAGGCTAAAGACTTTCTATTGAATGCCGTAATCAAGACCTCCATTAATGAAGCTATTGAGGATGTTGACCTAGTTATTGCTACAACGGGTAAAGGCTTAGGTAGAGGTGATTATCTTAGGCAAGCTATTTCACTTAAAGACTTTATATCACTCCTTAAACAGAGATCGCTGGGTTCGATAGCTATATTGTTTGGTAGAGAAAGTACTGGTTTGACAAGGGAAGAACTTAGTTTAGCTGATTATCTAGTTACTATTCCAGCTAATCCTAGGTATCCAATACTTAATCTAAGCCATGCAGTTGCAATTATACTTTATGAATTATTTATTTTTAGGGAAATATATACAAATAACATTCCTCTAAGAGCATCTAAAGATCAAATTATAGAGATCCATAAGCTAATAGATAAGTTGGCTATTAAGGTTGTACATAGAGATAAGGCTTATAGGATAAGTTATGTTCTTAAGACTGTTATAGGCCGTGGAATGCCTAGTGAATATGAAGCTAGACAAATAATGTATTTGTTAAGGAAGGTGCTTAGGAAAATTGGTTGATCTAGTATTCACTGTTAATCCAGGCATAGAAGATGTTGTTGCTGAAGAAATTAGAAGTGAATTTACTGGTAAATTAGAGTATAAGATTATGAGTGGACGCGTATACCTCTATAATGCGGGTAATGTGAAGTATCTATATGAGAAAGTATCTAGACTAAAGACAATAAATAAGGTTATGATACTACTTTGGAAAGGAAAGATAAGACCGGAATATACATATCTAACTTATCTACATGATATTTTATTAAAAGATCTTAATCAAATCATCGAATATATAACTCCTAATACAACGTTTGCTGTGCAAGTAGAGAGATTAGGTGAGCATGAATATACTTCTATGGATATTGCTAGAGTTTTAGGAGATGTTATTATAGACATAGTTTCTAAGCATCATCAGAGAAGACCTTTAGTTAATTTGAGAAATCCATCAATTATAATCAATGCTCTTGCTAAAGAGGATGATCTGATTATAGGGGTATTAGTGTCAAGTTCTTGGAGTATACATAGGAGAGGCTATAGAATATATGATCATCCAGCTGCCTTAAAACCTACTCTTGCTGTTGCTATGCTGTATTTATCTGGTACAAAAGATAAACAGGTTATAATAGATCCTATGTGCGGCGGCGGCACCATACCCATTGAGGCGGCCTTACTTCATGAAGACGCATATATCATTGGTGCGGATTTTAATGAAAAACATATTCGCGGTGCTAGAATGAATGCTATAGCTGCTGGTGTGTATGATAAGATCATCTTTAAAAAATGGGATGCAAGAAAAATAGATCAATTAGATATGGAATTTGATCATATAATTCTTAATCCTCCTTACGGCATAAGATACGGAGATCCCACTAGTATTAGAAGACTTTATAGGAAATTCCTCGAATCAGCTATTAAATCTTTAAGTCCGACAGGAAGAATCACAATGATAACCACAGAATACCACTACATACACAGGATAATAAAACATATAGGACTAGATATAGTCCATGAGAGAACAGTTTATCATGGAAAGTTATATCCCCATATAATTGTTCTCGGCAAAGAATAATTAGCTTGGAGTAATGTACCGATCCCTCGAAGAGCTTATCTGAAGTTCTTTGAGGGATCTTATTAAAAGGCTCATTACTTCAT
>CAZVWZ010000072.1:0-6890 GCA_964631195.1 uncultured Desulfurococcaceae archaeon | reverse complement strand
ATAGGTATGCATCATTTCTTAATGCAACCCATTTATGCTTATATACTTCAAACTTTGCTCTTTCCCAACTAGTATTTCTATGAGTAGGCCTGGTTAGATAGCCGGCTCCCATATCATAGTATGCATAATCTGAATATATTCGTGGATAAAACCATGTTTTAACCAAAATATTCCTCTCATGCCAATCAAATACTGTCTTAAATAATATTTCCTTACGACTAGAATACATTATCATGTCCTGAACTATAGTTGAATCCCTATATCTCCATTTAAACCTAATAATGACTCTCAATGGACCCTGCTCTATAATTTCAGGTCTCGTTTCATAGTTTATTACCCATCTTAATTTCTCATAGTCTTCATCTATATCCCAAGCATCCCATTCATGGGGCTTATCCTCATATGCTACTAATACATTACTGGGCTTCTCCATTATTTCATCTCCTAATTCCTTATCATATAATGACTTAATGACTCCATCTTTCCCTACTATGACACGATAGTATCTGTTCTCGACAATTATTTCTTTATCAAGTTCTTCTACTCTTACTCCATCACCATATACTTCCTTGGAATAATTCTTATCGGCTAGACCTAGAGAAGTTAGGCTTAATGGCTCTAAATCTAGTTCCACAATAGTCTTATCTTTATTCTTTTGAATAGCTAATGGATTGCCCTCCTGATCTATTGGAACAAGGTTTTTATCAAGTTTCAACTCAATATATGTTTTTACACTCCAAGGTAGTGGATTGAATACTAACATGCCTGAGACTCTATAATGTTTAGAAATATTTTCTATAGCTTCTTCGATTAATCTCCTAGATCTTTCAATTAATTTCCCTAGTTCACTATATGATGTCCTATAGACACTGTTAATTGAAGAACCCGACAGTATATCGTGGAACTCATTTAATAATAACGTGTGCCATAAACGATCTATTTCTTCAAGGGGATAGTTATATTCGAGAGAACATGCTATAGCTGATAAAGTTTCTACATGTCTTAAGAGCTTATCTGCTTCATAAACAAGTTTTTTAATCCTTAAATTAGTAGTATAGGTTCCTCTATGCATTTCAAGATATAACTCCCCTCTCCATATAGGAAGTTCACTAGATCTCTTTATAATTTCGTTAATATAATTATTAAGTTTCCCTGTCTCAATCTTAGGAAGTAAGGGAGTTATACGGTAAAGATCTATTTTCTCAACATGCTCTAATGTAATGCCTCCTCCTCCATCACCATAGCCAAAGACATACATAGGTTTAGGAAAGATATGTTTCTCCTTAAAATCATCCCAGAGCTTTTTAAGTAGTGAAGGCTTAACATCAGTTCCATAACCCAATAACATTAGCTGTGATACAATTTCTGTACCATCTAAACCCTTCCACTTAAAAATATGATATGGAAATTCGTTGTATTTATTCCAGCAAAGCTTATGAGTTGTAAAATATTCTATTCCAGCACTCTTCATGATCTGTGGCAATATGGGATTAAATCCGAAGCTGTCCGGTAACCATGCAATCCTTGATTTCATGCCAAAATTTTCTATAAAAAATCTTTGTCCATAAAAGAATTGTCTAATGATAGATTCCAATGGTGTTAAGATCATATCGCTTTCTACCCACATACCTCCGACAGGTTCCCAAATACCCTTTGCCATAGCCTCTATTACCTTGCTATAGATATCTGGATAGTATTCCTTCAGCCATTTATAGTATAAGGCACTACTCTGTACGAATACTAGTTCATTTCTCCCACGCAATGCATATAATACATTTAATGCTGTGCGAGCAATCTTACCTATAGTCTCATGCCAACTCCATAGCCAAGCGGCATCTATATGGGCATGCGAGACTATATAAACGGATCCTTCTCTCCAATACTTCTCATTTAATTTTAAAAGATTATCATCAAGATATTTCCTTGCTAAAGTTGCATTCTTCAATAATCTATCGTAGTCAGGACTTCTTAAACCAGCTTTACACAGTTCTTTACTTCTATCCCGAAGTAATATTTTTAGATCATCAACTAATTCATGGTATGTTCCAAGAGAGTGATCAAGAAGATCGATTATTGCTTCTAGAGATTCCATAGTAATTGTATCTACATAGACATGATCTAATGTTTCTCTAAGTATCTTTGACAATTCATAAGCTATCCAATGATCTTTAAATAGGTCTATTACTTCAAGCAAGTATCTAAGTCTTTTAGCAAGGCTCCATAGATCCTTTAATACTACAATATAGTCTATACGACTAATCCTGAATGTCTCACTATGTTCACCGAAAGTGAATGTAGTATACATCTTTAATTCAACAGTATTCTCTATACAAGGATTATCTATTGGTATATATCTATGGTACTTATCATATCCATAATGCGGTTTACTATTCAAATATACAATAGCATCTCTATTCATATCAATATATAGAAATCCCATAGCTTGATTACAATAGCTTCCATTATATGCTTTAAGTTTTATTATTATACTTTTACCTTTGCCCTCAAGAGAACACGGTATCCTAGCTATATTGTCGGAGATACTTATGTTATAAAGTCTATATCGCTTCAAAACACTTGCTGCTTCAAGAAATAGTATTCTCCTATATAGTGATTTCGGATGATATAGCGATATAGCCAAATATCTTCAACCTAGTGATTTCTTTTGTATAAGCTCTGCACATATGGGATAAATAAATTATCTTATAAGAGCTCTATATCTATTAATGATATTCTTCACCTTATCAATTAAGTGTATTGGTAATAATGGATCGTCTAGATAACTTCTTAAATCATTAATCCTCCTCTTAACCCAGTTGAAATCCCTATCTCTAGATGCAAAATAGAGTTCTAAATCTATGGCATCTAGATGTGCTTCATAGCTATCTGGAAAAGCTTTCTTGAATACCTCCTTGTCAATTCTATAACCTCTATTCTTAAGCAAAGTTATTTCTATAAGTTCATGTATAAGAAGATACTTATTATTTAGGATATCTCTAATTGTAAATGAATCTGCCTCATACGATGCTGCAGTTAAATAAGCTATAAATTCATCTGGTGTAGCATTACAGTTTATGCCCTGTTCATTTAATTCTCTACATAATTTCTTTATCTTTGTAATATCATTTTCAGTTAGCATTTTCAACATCCAAATAATTATTAGTATAATGTATAAAATTAAGATTTATTCCATAAGTCTTTATTAGTGGGAAAAACTATGTCTAAGACAAATATGTATGGAGAGGCAGGAGCTTTGAAATGCGATAATCCATGGGTATTAGCATGGAAATGTAGTAGGGGAAAATGCGATCTGGGTAATGTTGCAGAAATTATAAAGACTTATCTATTAGAACCAATAGATTCAAACAATTACTTATTTGCAATTGAGTTCTTACGTTCATTTAAAGCTAATGCTTCAGTAGATAAAGTAATAGATCTCACCAAAGCGATCTTTGATGATCAAATAGTAAATAAAATAGTTAAGGACATACATCCAGATAAGGTCATTAATTACTATAATGAGAAAATGTATTTATCAATGGATCTACTTACATTATGGGAATACCTCATTATTGCTGGTAAGGGAGAAATTATAGAAGAATATAGTCTAGATCTAATTAATAAATTATGGAGAAATATTAGTGATGACTATATGAGTATTAAAGATCTAATAGAGGCCCTATTTTATGGACCTTTAAGTATGTTTTCAGTAAATGCTTTAATTCCATTACTTTCAAGTATAAGAAAATATTCCTGTGAAAAAGACTGTATAATATTCAAATCCCGATTACTCAATATCCTCATTGATACGCATTCTCCAAAGGATACCCTGCATAATATTAAATTAAATAATATAATTGGTCAATATATCAACGATATTATTAATTATATCTTAAGCAGTGTCAATATTGATCGAAAGACTATATTAACAACTGTTAATGAGTTAAATATTCTACTAGAAAAATTAAGATTTCATTGCAATGAATTAAAGGACCATAGACCATGTAATACGATCATTGATAGTAGAGAAAAAGAAATCCATAATTTGTTTAAGAAAATAATGGAAATAACATCATATTAGATAAAAGAATAAATTATTTTAAGAAAAATTTATCCCCATATATACATAGTTGCTAAATGGGATTAGTTATGCGTACTCCCAAAGGATTGCCTTTGCAAGCTTTTGATTACTATAGAAAAATACTGTCTTTATACAGCACTATTAATTGTTGTGAGTATAATTCTTTATGGTATATTCTATACTTTTAACATATGTAAGAATGTTTCATCTCGTGTCGATTCATCATAATATGATTGAGCCTCAACGTGTCATTGAAGAATACTTTAGATTCTTAATCCCGGTATCTATACCAATTTCGATAGTTTATAGTTTTATAGGGATCTTTATAATTCTATTCTACCTGAGACCAGCCTTTATTAGATTGTCGGAATTTAGAAGAGATAGGTATCATTCTCCTTATCTATTATCTACTATAGGATATGTATTAGGATATATTTCATCTCCAATAGCCTTGTATGTAATTCTTAGTCTTATGATCAATTTATTTAGGGTTCAAGGTTTCTTTGCAGTATATGATTTATTATCAAGTGTAGTTGTAATTGTAGTTCTCATTATTCCAATGATATCATCTATTATAGGTGTTATTGGCGAATACCTGCTATTATCTAGATTAGGAGAGGATATTAAGAATGAGGTACTTAAGCTATATGGTGTATTACTCATTATTGGTAGAATTATAGTCTGGTTCATTATGCCATTGATAATATATTTTCTGATCTACTTTGAAATGCGAAAGATAATTAATGTAAGCAAGAAGAGAATGGAGCTGTTAGAGTCATTAAAACAGTTAAATCCAGTAAAGTATCTAGGCTAAATAGTTTATTAGAAATAAAATGGAATAAATATAGTGGCATGGGTATAAGGTATGGATAAGGATATTGAAAGAAAGCTTATAGTTGCAGGAGTAGGTAGATTTCAGGTAATGGCTCTTCTACAAGCGGCTAGACACTATGTTTTCTACAAGAATATAGATAGAGCTAAGAGCTTTGGATTAAACCGTGCAATATTCTACGCGTGGGCTAAATACCATGGCCCCCATACCATGCGCTGGAGAATGCAGAGGCTAGAAGAGATTGTTAGAAAAGGCGAGATCAAGCCTCGTAGAGAAAAATGTCCAGAGGGCATGGAAGAAGTACTTGGAGAATGTGTTGAGGCTTCTCCAAAAGGATATTATGTGATTGGCGGCAAGGAGCAAACCCCAAAGGATTTTGATGAAAATGTTGCGAAGAAAATAGCACGTGTAATAGACTATGAGAAGGCTTGGAAAGCAGCACTAGACTATATAAGTCAATTTCCAGAATGGATATTAAAGGATCAGCAGAAATTCTATAAAATAGTTTATGAACCTATCAGAGATATATTCTTTAAGGAAATTCTTATGAACAAGAAACCAAGCCCTCATAAAATGTGGAATTTTAATAAAACCAGATCTTCAATTAAAGAGAAAAAGGTATTTAAAAAACAAAGAACAATTGACGACTTTATATTCTAAACTATGTAATTTTTTATTACATCAAAGATTACTTATAGGTTTTCAATTAAGTATTTAACATAGGTTAAAGTAAATGATATTTCATGATGAAATGATAAGCCTATTAGATCTCAAACTATCTTGAATATTGAAATAAAATCAAATATTACCGAGGAAAACAACCGTTATTAGCAGTAACCAGCTAGTAACAAAGTATATAGTCCTCTTAAATGTGCTTAAACGTTTTCTAAGATAGCCTGTTATTGATGCTGATAGAAGTATAGTGGCTAATAGAGAGAGTATTAGTGATAAGCCGATCTTTAAAAAGGCACCTTGGAACAAAAGTGAATCATTATATATAAACATGAAAGGAACAATGAAAGCTATGAAACCTAATTTAATAGCATACATACCTATAGTTCTAGGGTTACCGCCAGATAGCGAAGCTGCTGCATATACTGCTAATGCTACTGGATATGTTATATTTGATAGAATAGCAAAGTAATAAACGAAGAAGTGTGATGGTAGAGGTTGAAAACCAAGCTTTGCAAGTGCTGGAATAGATATAGCAGCTACAATTACATATGCTGCAGTAGGAGGTAAACCCATACCCATGATTACACATATTATAGCTACAAGAATCAATGCTATGATACCTATTCCAAACGAAATACTTAGGATTGCTCCAACAATCTTAAACCCGAATCCCGTTAAATTCATAGATCCTATGACTAAACCTGCGGCTCCACAAGCCATAGCAACAGCTATAGCTCTTTGTGTACCATCAGCTAAGGCTAAGAGACAGTTTTTAACAAACTTAGAGAAGTCCTTTGATAAAATTGATCTAATGAAGAATATTACCACTACTGTAGCTATTGCCGTGATCGCGGCAAAAGACGCTGTTCTCGATACCAAGGTGTATATAAGAACAAAAATTGGTATTAATAAATAAGAATTCTTTAATATTTCTTTTTTGGGGGGAATAAAGTCCTCTGGTACAATACCTAAATTGTCTCTTTCAGAAATAAAATGTATTACCATATAAGCTCCAAAATAGTAGAGAAGGGCGGGAATTATAGCTGCAATAACTACTGAGATATAAGGTATTCCTAGTAAGGAAGCCATGATAAATGCTCCTGCACCCATTATCGGCGGCATAATCTGCCCACCAGTTGAAGCAACTGCCTCAATTGCGCCAGCAAGATTCTTTGGAAAACCTACTCGTATCATCATCGGTATTGTAAAGCTACCGGTGCCATAGACATTGGCTACAGCACTTCCTGAGAGCATCCCAAAGAATCCACTTGAGATCACAGCAACTTTGGCAGGACCTCCTCT
>CAZVWZ010000071.1:0-6894 GCA_964631195.1 uncultured Desulfurococcaceae archaeon | reverse complement strand
CTAAACAAAGTTAAAAATATGAAATCTCCTATTCATTAAATTCCAATTTTTATGTATATGTATAATGGTGTTAGTATTGGGTATAATAGCTCCTGAAGATTTATCAGGGATATTTAATATACCACTAGAAGAACTAGATTGTGCTGGATTAAAATTGACATTATCTAATGTGTACCGTATAGGTTCTTCGGGAATGATCAAAATTAATGGCAAAAAACTTCCAAAGTACATTGAAGTAAGTCCAGTTAATAATATATTTCATTTAAAGCAAGGGGCTTATCTTGTAAAATATAGTGAATACATACGGGTGCCTTCGGACGCAATAGCATTAGCTATACAGAGATCAAGTTTACTAAGAATGGGGGCATCTCTATATACAGCTGTATGGGATCCAGGCTATGAGGGAAGAGGTTCGGGTCTACTTGCGGTTCATAATGAACATGGAATATGTATTGAGAAAGGAGCGCAAATAGCTCAGCTTGTATTTATTAGAATGAATAAGCCAACTAAAAAATTGTATCGAGGTAGCTATTTCAGAGAAAAATAACTTACATATTTTCAAGACTATATATGAATTCGTTTATATAGTCCTTTATAGGAGCTATTTCATCCTTCCATGGTTTAAGTAGTTCCCAAGCTTTATCTGGATTTTCAGCTATTTTAGTAAGTATTTTAAGCATATTACAATATTCTTCATCAGCTCCATCTATAGCTCTACAAATACTTATAGGATCTAGTTCATATTCTAAAGGCTCTATTACATTAGCTTCTTTCTCCACGATGGGGAGTCCATAGTATGTAGGATTAATTCCATTTATATATAATGCCATGGAGACCGCATTAATTTCATTTCCACTAGGTTCAGTACCGAGCCATATCTTCAAGATTTCATAATCTCCTTCCATAGATCTTGATACTAAATAGCCGAAATCGAGATCCTTTAACCTATATGAAATTATTTTCGGCAATGTATCGAGCAATAGCCTCATAGGATCAGATGTTATAGTATAGTTAGATAATTGTGATATTGATTCCTTGATTGAATTCATATAGATCTCGTCTAGATCCATTTTGTATACTGCAGTGTATGCAAGAACTCCTTCACAAATCACTCCTGTAGGAATAATGCTTTTGCTAAGTATTTCATGCATCATACCTGATATAGTCCACCTAGGGTCTTTTCTATTATAATAAACTATGGCTCTCTTACTATCCAATAGCTTATGTGTTGTCAAATACAGTATCAAATACCATGAGTAAGTTTTATATGGCTTAGTGATAATTATCTGATCAAGTTTTTCTAATCCTTTTTCAATAAACACTCTTATATCCTCTTTTAAATGAGACCTAAAATAATTAATTATAAACCTTTTTTCTTCATCCTCAATACCAGTAAGCTTTAAGCCTAATTCACTACTGACATAACCCATTCATAGCACCTATTTATTCTATTCCTTGAGAGATTATTATCTACTAAAACTAGTTAATTAATGATTATGCTTCTATATAAAAAGTGATGAATCCGATATGAAAGCATAGTATATAGATTATTTCTGAATTCTTGACACAATAGTGTAAATTATACTATTAATCTCCGATGTATTAATTAGCTTTTCAGGAGGTCTTTTGCCTTTATATTTGGCTGGAATGGGATCACTACAATACATAGCCTCACTAAGCTCTCCTCTAATAATTAGTGGTGGAAGAATAGCTGCTGCCCTAACTTCTCCTTTCCTAATAGTTTCTATATTAGTAATAATAGTATATGGAAATAATCCCTCTGCTTTAGTAATGTATAGTTTTTCAGCTCTTGGATGGCGATATACATTTACAATTTTCACTCCCTCTATATCAATTGCATAAAATGGTTTATTATCATCGCTAAGCATTAGTCTATACTTAAGTCCATATATTATTCGTAAGCAATACCTAACTATGGCTAAGTTGTATGGATCAGGCCTAAACTTCTGTATAAGTTGTTTATCAAGTAGATGTCTAGCTAATTCTATTGAATAATTCTGTAGATTCTTTATTTCATTTGTTTTAGAAAGATTTTTTGAAGGTAAATAGCTATATTTGATCTTCAGTAAACATGATTTAGTCTCTCTTATGATATTATATACTCTATTCCAATTTATTGGTAGATTAAGTCTATGATATTTAATAATATCTTCTAGTTTATTTAAAGCATCTTCAGCAACTAATATCCTGAAATCTCTTGCAGTATCCAATGGAACAGTCACCATTAAATTCATGGAGTTGTCAAGGATATGTTGACAATAAATTCTCTGTAACTAGCTCTATATATATACAATTATATATAGTAACCCAGGAGAACTTGAGAGGTTGAATGTATTGAAAGGTTTAGATCTTAAAATAATTAGTTCCTTATTACTTGTATTAGGAATATTATTTACTATTCTCATTATTTCAGAGATCTATTTGCCATCTGTTCCTAAACCTCCAATTGTGCATAAACCATTTACTAAAAACGATTCATTAATTATACCGCTGGATATTAGTGGTGATGTAGTGTCGTTTAATACTAGAGATGACCTAATGAATTACCTTATGCATTCTAAGAATGTCATGGAAGAACTCATGAATATATTCAATATGCCCTATTTACCTTCTATGACGTATACAAGACCATTATTTGGTGAAACAGCTGTAGAAGCTAAAGTTACTAGTCAAGTCCTTGGACAGTCAGCATCTATTGCTGAAGGAAGATATTATTCAACAACTAATGTTCAAGTTCAAGGAATAGATGAAGCTGATATAGTTAAGACTGATGGTACATACATATACTTGCTCAAAAGAGTATATGAAGAAAATACACTGTGGTCTAAAATATATATTGTAAAAGCTTATCCACCAGAAGAAGCTAATATTGTTAATGTAATAGAGATACCAAATACGACTATAACGGGAATATATGTATATAATAAGCTGCTCATAGCTATTGGTTCAAGAATACAATATAATATTATTAGAGAGTATAGAACGATTGATATCGATGAATCTGTTAAAGTAATGAGTACCAAGGTATATCCCTATAATATTGAAAAAACTGAGCTATTGATCTATAACGTATCAAGCGGTATTCCAGCATTAGTGTTTAATACAACTATTGATGGTTGGGAAATAAGTTCCAGATTATATAATGGTACTCTTTACATTATTGCGTCATTACCCGTCTATGGTTATGATGGGGAAATTATTTTTCCTACAATAAATGGTAGGGAAATAGCAGCTAATAGAATTATAGCTCTTAAGGATGATATGCCTGAGAAATATGTTATAGTGTATAGATTGGATCTTGATCAGTTTGTACAAGCATTCAATGCATTTATATTGGAAGATGCATCGGACATATACATGTCATATACTAGTCTATATATAATGCATAGATCAGCTTATGCCCAACGTATTGTTGGATTAACATCGATCATCAGTGAAGAAATACTGCTCAAGTCACTTAATGAAACAATTATAGGTATTATAGATAATGAATCTATACCTATGCCTCAAAGAATTGAGATGATTATAGAGGTATTGGAAGAAAAATTAGGTAATAAAACAATAACCACCACTATGATCGAGCCATCTATTGCTGTGATGCCGAGTGTGCTTTGGGAAGAAGAAACTGTAATCTATAGGTTTGCAATAAATGATCTCAATATTACGTATATAGGAAAAGTCAATGTACGTGGATATACACTAGATCCATTTTCATATAATGAATACAATAGTCTATTCTATATTGCAACACATGTATGGGTAAATGATTCAAACTCGGTATATATAGTAAATATTACTACTATGGAAATTATTGGTAAACTAGAGAATATTGAGCCGGGAATGGACATATATGCAGCTAGGTTTATGGGTACAAGAGCATACCTTATTACATATCGTAGAAGGGATCCATTAATAGTTATTGATCTAAGTAATCCCTATGAACCAGTCTTCCTAGGTAAGCTGCTAATGCCGGGATATAGCGAGTATCTACACCCGCTCTCTGATACGATATTGCTTGGTATAGGGTTTACCGATGATATGTCAGCTTTAAAGATTGAGACATATGATGTATCTGATCCGGAGAATCCGAGGATTATATCTACAATAACTATTGGTGAAGGACCGGTATATTCACCAATTATACATGACTACCATGCATTTACTATTGACTTATTACACATGTACTTCCTAATACCTGTAGAGGCAAAGTATGCTAATGTACCAAGCGGTGTTTACGTTATATCATTCACTGAAGATGGAGTATTACAGCTAAAGGGTACGATACCCCTGGACTTTCCAAGGAGAAGCATCTATATCGAAGATACTATTTATGCCATAGGAGAGAACGAGATCGTTATTGCTAGAAGCGACATACTTGATATAATAAAGATAATAGTGATCTTTACATAAACTAAAATTATTTTTGAACACATAAGTTCATGATAGGATAATTTTATAAGTTATTCTATTCAAAATACATAGAAATAACTATTAGCAGAATCCTCTATACATGTAGGTACTGTATATACATCTATATACATTAATAGGTGCACCATCTCATGGATCCAGTATGGCTAGTAATTGGGGCGGCGGCAGCATTCATAGTTGCATGGATTAATGGAGCCAATAATGCAGCTAATGCTATAGGTACAGCTGTTGGAGCAAAGGCACTTGATATTAGGAAAGCCCTTTTCTTAGCAGCAGTTTTTGATTTTCTTGGTGCAATTCTTTTTGGCCAATTTGTCTCAAAGACTTTGTTAAAAGGCATTGTTGATACATCAACATTTAATGACCCTAAGATCGTTATAGTAGGCATGATCTCTGCATTGTTGGCTACGGGATTATGGGTCATTGCTGTAACATTTCTAAGGATACCAATGAGTATAAGCCAGGCTATTGTTGGCGGTATTATGGGTTTTGGAATAGCCTCTGTAGGATTCATGGGTGTTAATTGGGAAAAAATTATAGAGATTGTGTCAGCATGGCTGTTTCTCCCTGTAATGAGTGCATTTATAGCTATAGTACTATTCAAGCTTTTATCTACATGGTTTGAGGGAGCAAGGAGGATCATGTTAATATTGGCCAGCGATATACTCTTATTTATAATGTTATTTATTACAATATTTCTATTGAATGTAAAAACTCTTCATACATCTGATTTGGCCTGGGCCATTAGTTCAAGCATCATATTGTCAGGATTAATTGTTTTACCATACTACTTTATTGTTGAGAAAAAAGCTCCTAAAGACCCTATTAATGCACGAAGATACATTTTTAGACTATTACTAATAGTTTCGGCTGCTGCCATGGCCTTTAGTCATGGTGCAAATGATGTAGCTAATTCAGCGGGTCCTTTAGCCGGGATCCTCTATGCTATAAACTATGGATATGTCCCTACACAAGTACAAATACCATTGCAAGCTCTAGCTTTATCGGCAGCAGGCATAGCTTTAGGCATTCTTATTTGGGGTTATTCTGTTGTCGAAACTATAGGTGCTAAGATAACAGTACTAAATATTGAAACAGCCTTTATGGCCCAATTTGCAGGCTCCATAGCTATATTGATTGTTACTCGACTTGGCTTACCAGTATCAACAACAGTATCTATTGTCGGAGCTGTTGCTGGCATAGGATTTGCCCGTGGATTAAAGAGTGTTAATATAAAAACACTTATCAAAATAGTGTCTGCATGGTTCTTAGCCTTCCCAATTGTTGCTGTTTTAGCAATCTTGTTCTATAATATCCTACTTAGTTTAACATTTACATAAGTATTATTGAGCATATAAAAATAGATAAATCTAATGGAGATTAGGGGGTGTTTTCTTATACTCAACAATAAGTGCACGTATATAATCTCCAGCATCCTCACAAGCATCAGCTGCTTCTTCAAGGTCATTATTAAACTCATGTAATAAAATGGCTAAAGCATAAGGCTTAATCTGATCACTTATATCGAGTAATTGCCCCCTATTATCAACATTAATTAGATCAGCTTCTTCCTCAAGCCTTTCAATCTCATCAGCTAGCTTACTTGCAACTTCATAGCGTTTATCAAGTAGTACACGTACGGCTTCACAGACTTTTTTAGATGCTTTATAGACTTTATTGATCATTTTCTCATATCCTTCACGTAATTCTATTGGCACTTCAAGATATGGAATAATTGTTAGACTACTTGCAGCTTCTTTAACATAGTCTGCAATAACTTCAATCCGCTTAATTAAGTGGAAGAAATCTTCCTTCAATTCAGGCGATATATCAGCCTCTTCTAATAAGTATATCATTTTCCTACGTAACTCATCAGCTTCTTTCTCAGCATTCATTGACTTTGCTAGTTCTGTCCGGGCTTCTCCTGTACGCATAGAGTTAAAGTACTCAATGGCATTTTTGAAACTTTCAACTGAATCATCTATTTTATCAAGATATTTCTCCATTAATTTCTTAAACTTCTTGTAAAATTTCTGCGGCAATACATTCCACCGTTTAACATTACTACAATATATAGGATTATATATATCTAGCTGAGAATCTATTTACATATCTAGAAATCTCTATACGTTCTAGATCAATATCCCTATACTTATTGAAGGGAATAAATATATTATCTAGATAATAGTATACAATAAGCATAACAAAGTATATAACATCAATGGAGATGCATGTATTTGAGGATTACTGCGGTATTAATCTTATCTCTTATCATAATGGTTATTTTTCCAACTCTCATTACATTCTCAGCGGATTTTAGTTGGTTAAAGAAGGATAATTATCTCCAATACGATATTTATAGAGTTATGAGATACTACAATTTAAATAAGACTAGTCAGGCAGTGTCTGCATTTAATAATGAGACTCTATGGGCTAAGTTATCTG
>CAZVWZ010000070.1:3240-6958 GCA_964631195.1 uncultured Desulfurococcaceae archaeon | reverse complement strand
AATGGTGCGGGGGGTGGGATTTGAACCCACGCCGGCCTACGCCAGCGGATCCCCCAGCGGCGGCAAATAGCTATTGTACCGCCGACTTCTCTTGAGTCCGCCCCCTTGGACCAGGCTCGGGCACCCCCGCTTCTATTATTGAATGTTTATTCTTTGGTGTTTTTATTCTTTTGTTACTGGCTTTATTATTGTTCCAGGATTTTCTCCTTTCTCAACTATATCCAGTATTTTCCATGGACTTCTATAATATAGTATATAGATCCTTATACCACTCCTCTCCATTATATCTATGGCATGATTGTCTAGTAATTTGTATTCTCCAGGTAATGTACCTGTTTTCATATATTTCCTTAGCTCCAGTGATGTTATTTCCTTTAATGGTTTTGCATTAGGATCTTTTTTAGGATCACCTGTATAAACATGATCTATTGCTGCTAAGTCAATTACCATATCAACTTCTAAAGCTTCTGCTGTTTCAAGGGCCACGGCCGCCGTTGATTGACCAGGTATTAATCCACCTAATAAGAATGCTTTGTAATATGGTAAAACTCTTCTAAGTGTCTCAAGATCTTTTATGGGTAGTGGATAAGAATATGGATGTAAGGCCGAAGCAAGTAGTAAGGCATTTAATCTACTAGACCATATCCCGATGATGTCGAGTATGTAATTGTTATTTATACCTAGATTACGTGCTAAGCTTATGTATTTCCTTGCTAACATTCCTCCACCTACTATTATAGCTAATTTATAATTTCTATTGATAAGATTCTTGAAGACCTCTAAGTAACTTCTTATTAATTCATAATTATCATGATCAAAGGCCTTACCAGTAATTTTTATGGCCAAAAATTTATCCATAAATTATCCACCATAAAATAGGAGTGATTAAGCATTATATAAAGCATTCTAGTCTATGACAAATTATTAATAAAGATTATTAATAAAGACTTACTACATTGGTACATACATGAGTTATTTAAAGACTGCATATATAAGGCCAGGTTCTACATTTATTTATAGTATAGTGTATTTGGGGAGTGCTAATTGTGTGGTATTATTGGGCTTACATGTTTATTGAATAAAACTCCGGAGAAACCAGCTATTATGATGTATAAGGGTTTGGTAAGACTAGAATATCGTGGATACGATAGTGCTGGTATAGCATGTATTTCTAGTGGTAAAATTATTGTTTTGAAGGGAAAAGGGAAAATATCCGAACTTGAAGTTAAACTCGGGTTCTCCAAAGTTGATGGAACAACTATTATAGGTCATACACGCTGGGCTACACATGGTGCACCTAATGACATTAATGCACATCCGCATACTGATTGTAGTGGACGAATAGCAGTTGCCCATAATGGAATTATACAGAACTATCGTGAACTCAAGAGGATGTTGATTGAACGTGGACATGTATTCCGTAGCGAAACGGATACCGAAGTGATACCCCATCTCATAGAAGAATTTTATAAAAAGACTGCTAGCTTATATGAGGCATTTAAACAAGCCATTAGACTTTTAGAGGGTAGTTATGCGGTTGTCATGATATCTAGTATTGAGCCTGACAAGATCTTTTTTGCGAGAAAAGATAGCCCATTAATAATAGGAGTTGGTGATGGATACAGTATTGTTGCTAGCGATATACCTGCTTTTTTAGAGTATACGAGAAAAGCCATCGTTGTGCACGATCATGAGGCTGGCTATATATCTCCTAGAGAAATACATCTAGAGAATCTTCTAACAGGAGCCATAGTTGATTGGAAGCGTAGAATGAGATTTATTGAGTGGAGTATCGAGGATGCTACTAAAGCTGGCTATCCACATTTTATGATTAAGGAGATACATGAACAGCCTCGGGCTTTAAGAGATACCTTGTATGGTATTGAAAAGGAAGCTAGTTTTCAAGAAGCTGTTAAATTATTGCTCGATGCACACAGGATATATGTTACAGCTGCAGGCACTAGCTATCATGCAGGATTATATTATAGCTTATTAACATACAAGATCGTAGGTATACCAGTTATACCGTTTATAGCTAGTGAGTATCATATTTATGAAAAAGCTGTTAATAGCCGTGATGTATTAATTGTTGTTAGTCAAAGCGGAGAAACTATAGATTCACTCATGGCTCTCCGCGCCTTTAAAGAACATGATGCACGTATAATTGCTTTATCAAATATAGTTGATTCAGCTATTCCCCGTGAAAGTAATATAGCATTGTATACTAGAGCGGGGCCAGAAATAGGTGTTGCTGCTACCAAGACCTTTACTACTCAGACAATTGCTCTCGCATGGCTAGCAATAGAGCATGGTGAGGCCATGGGATCTCTAACAAGTTCTGAGGCTAGAGAGCTTAAGGATGAATTGCTTAAGGCACCTAAGATCGTTTCAAATATTATAGCATATACTGAGGATCGGGCTAGGAAACTAGCGGAATGGCTTAGTAGAAAAGATAATGCCTACTATTTAAGCCGTGGTATAGGTGTTCCAGTTGCTATGGAAGGTGCTTTAAAGCTTAAAGAGATCGCATATATTCATGCTGAAGCATATCCAGCAGGGGAGAGTAAACATGGTCCAATAGCATTGGTTACAAATGGATATCCAGTAGTATTTACTATTCCTCCAGATGATCATCTGGAGAAGTTGTTGCTAGGTAATATTCAAGAGATGAAGGCAAGGGATGCAGTAATTATTGGAGTTGCTCCTGAAGATACTAATTTAGCTGATCAGCTTGACTATATGTTCCCAATACCACGTACCCATTGGATACTAACGCCAATAACACACACGCCTACAATGCAGTTACTAGCATATTATACAGCTGTACAAAGAGGATATGATCCGGATAAACCACGTAATCTAGCAAAGACAGTTACAGTAGAATAATAAGTCATAGCTTTCTATTATTGTTTAACTAACAAATACATCAGTTTAACATACTGTGAATAAATTAACTCAAATTATAAATAATAAAAATCTAGAAAAAAAGAATTGTAAAATCAATACAGTAAAAATAGAAGTTACAGACATATATACATATGGTGATAGATTGAAGTATGTAACTCTAATGATCATTCTCTTAGTAATTATAATGGCATATTTAGTAATGTATGTTGCACCCTATTATGAAGCGGCACAAGGGTACCCAGAATAATAGTCTATACGTGGAAACTTAACTGAAAATGATATGAAACAGAAGATCATAGAAGAAAAAGATCAATTTCTTTATTGCTACTAGTTAGATTCTTATATTTCATTAGTTGAGTAATTATTAGGTGATGTCTTGAAACCCGTTATACTTGCTGGTGGCGAGCCTAAGAGGATTAGTGTTCTTGTACCTTCTGATAGGAGTAAACATACTCTTCACGTATTAGGTAAGCCTATAATCTATTATCCCATCCATGCTATTGAACGTGTTCTTCGCCAGGATATTGTTTTAGTATATAGTTATGAGGATGCTTTAAAGGAAGCTTTAAGGCATAGTAGGAGGCGTGTTATTGGTGTTGAGCAACGGGGCCATGGTATTGAGGCTGCTATTATCTCTGCATCTGATAAGCTTAATGACGTTGACTACTTCTTACTAGTATATGGGGATCTAATATTTGATTCTCAGGCATTATCTAGTCTTGTTGAGGCATTCTATAGTGTTGAGCCAGCTGCAGCGATTCTAACTATTCCTCTTGAGGAGCGTTTTGCATATACATACGGTGTTGTATCT
>CAZVWZ010000070.1:0-3140 GCA_964631195.1 uncultured Desulfurococcaceae archaeon | reverse complement strand
GAAGAACGTATACGAATAGGTGCCTATACTGAAGTTAAAAACTCTAATCTACAGCCTCATATAGTTGTTGATAGTTTTTGTTATTTAGGTGATAGCGTCATAGGAGAGAATACTAGTATTGGAAGCCATGTTGTCACATTAAACGTAATTCCAGGTGAAGAGACACCGCCTCGTCTTAGAAAACACCTTGTATATCCACAAACAATTAAGAAACCAGTATTAAAGCTTGGAGCAATTATAGGATATAATGTAAAACTGGGTGCAGGAACAATATTATATCCACAATCAATAGTACCACCTGAAACACATATAGAACCTGGCACAGTATATAGAACAAAAATTGAAATACCATAAGCATTATCTATAATTTAGACATATATTACAAAATTTACAAAATACCATTTTATTTGGACAAAATAATAAAAATAAAGTATAAATATAAAGTTTTAAGACAGTATTACAAAATAGAATACTGTGATATAGGATTACATAAGTATTACACTCCATTAGTTACTCCATTACTCTTCCTAAGAATAAGCTAGATGCTAAGCAAGCCAGGAATGTACTAGGCAAAAATACAGTAATACCAAATATAGATTTATAAAAAATTAAAATTCTTTAGTAAAAATCTAATTTAAAGGAAAATGTTATTAAACCATAAAAATATACCTCATTTTAGATAATATATTATACATTTCTCATATATTTCTCTTTAAAATAGATTTAAAAAAATTGCTACATTTTTAATATTTAAGGAAGAAATATTATGTTAAGAGAAAAATAATTTAAAGACATTCATTATCAAGGTGGTGGAGGTAGTGCAGCAGCAACTGCTCTTTGTCTTATAATGGTATCATACTTTAGATATGCTATCAATAGAATGATCCCTATTATTATTCCTCCAAGTATGAATCCTATGATCATCCATATCATTGTCTTATCTTTTGCCTCCTTATACTGGCCCCTTTCAACTAATCTAATGATTTCTTTAATCTGAAGATAAATTATTAAATCCACGATTCCAAATACCAAGGGCGCTATTCCCACGAATACTGTAATTGTTAAGGCTCCCCATATAATTAATAATATTCCGAATACTAGTGCTAGTATACTTGCTATATTTAATAAACCCTTAAGAGACTCAACTTCAGATGACGCCATATAATACTACCTTCTATTATATGCATTTATCTCTGGAATCTTATTATTCGAACGAGTATTTATAGCTTTGTGTTTTCTGGAAATAATGTTTTAGGCAATAAAAATGTATATCTAGAATTTAGATAAAATATTGATTTTAGAATAATATTTTATTCTAAAAAAATAGTTTTTGGACAGGCCATTAAGGTATTACTCTACATAAAGAATCATATGGAGCTTAGTTCATATTATCTAGGTATACATAGCTAAAACCCATAGAAAAATTATTCAAGAGTATTATCTATGAGTACCATCTAGTTCATGTACGCGAAATTACAAGTTTAAAGCGACGTATGCAGGAAAATAGCCTCCATATAGAATAAAAGAGGATCTTGAATGTTGAGGTTAACTACCCTGCTGGGAAGTTAAGTGGGGATTAACTACTCCATAAACACCTTGATCTCTTAGCTTGCTCGACTACTCTCAGGTAATACCCTTGAACCTATTTAGAACAAATTAGTTCATGGAGATCGTGTGTGGGTTCCCAGAAATTGTATAGTTCATTAATACAGCTATTCTTCCCTTAAGTTAGTATCTAGCGCTTCTTATATTTATTATATTTTATATTAAATTTTATCTCAAAGTCCATGAGAAGTCTTATATAAACAATGTATTCTCTCTTGTCATATCTGATAGAGTTCTTTTTCTAAATTCATATTAATTTTGAAAGAGAGAATGATTAGATTGGCTCGTATAGCAATTGTTAAATTTATTACAAACCTGTTACTTATATCAATAATTGTTTAAATAGATATGGGTGTTTTAAATAAACCAGTATATAAAGAAGATGCAGCCTATTTTGGAATAAAACTATCACTAAGATTCTACCATACAGTCTCTACCTCTAGATGTCTTGCAACATAGGATAAGTCCTTATCGCCGGTTACTATTGGTACTTTGTATTTTAATGCAAGCACTATACATAAGGCGTCAGATATTGAGAGTTTTCTTCTTTTCAATAAGGGTTCCGAGGCCTTTCTCAGGATATTATCACCTACAATCTTAATATAGGAGGCTCTTACTAAATCCTTTATAGTAAGATCTGCTATACTAAAGTACGTTGTAATAAACTCTATAAGCTCTTCTTCATCCTTAAATGGAAGTCTTCCCTTTCTCCAATGATAGCTTAACTCATATACGACAAGATCATGGATTAAACCTCTTACTTCACCTATCCTTACCTGATCAAGTATTCTCCTAGCTTTCAATGGTATTTCGCCAACAAGGTCCGCTATTAAAGCATAAGTATCAATAATTATCGATCTAGTCTTTTTAGCCATAATTCATCAGCTTCATCTAGTTCTTTCTCAGCCTCATCAATATCTACTTTCAGTTTTCTTCCTCTATTTCGCAGATCGATCCATAGATCTCTTATTCTCAATACCACTTTATCCTTCTCTACACTAAGGTCTAAGATCATGCCTTCACTAATACCCAGCCTTTCTCTTACTTCCTTAGGAATAACTATGGTTCCTCTTTTACCAACCCTTACCTTAACCAACAATATTCCCCTAATCTAAAGATGATATGGATCAGATAAATACTTTTTCAGTCTGAGTATATTTTTATCTGAATAGCCTAAGATAAATTAATTGTTCATGATTTTTTAAGCCTGATCTCCAATGGGTTTCTAAACCATAGATCATGTTGTGGATAAGGTATTTCTATACCTGCTTGATCTAATGCTTTCTTTATCTTCCACAGCAACTCTTTTCTTACATTATACCATTCACTTGTTGGTGTCCATACCCTTACACGTATATTTACACTACTATCGCCAAGTTCTTCAACAAATATTTCTGGCTCTGGATAGACTAGTACAAACGGGTGTTTCAAGACAATATCTCTTATCACATTATAGGCCTTCTCAGCATCACTACGATAGGATATACCTACTACAAAATCTATTCTCCTAGCAATAGTTTTTGATGGATTATTGA
>CAZVWZ010000069.1:1535-6960 GCA_964631195.1 uncultured Desulfurococcaceae archaeon | reverse complement strand
GTCTTACAGCAATGTTTCTTATGTAGACATTATACATAGTATAAACATTTAATTTCCTCCTATCCATGAATGAGAGTTTAATTGCTCCTTCTCCAATAGGTATTATTTCGTAAAGCCAATAACTGAAATACTTATGCGGCTCACTCAACTCAATTATATCAGAAGGCTCACTAACTATCTTTACTATATCTTTATCACCATAAACTTTCAGATATAGTATATCATTATTTTCAAGAACTACATTATTACCTGTAATTTTCTCTATCCTGTTGTCAGAGATCTTCTTAATTAATGAAATAGCTATAGAAGGTATATTGGCTATATAAGCTATAATTACAATATTTATTGCGAACCATGTAGTAGAAATAGCTAATTCATACGCATTAAAATAATCTACACTCTTTAATAATGAACCTGTATAAGCTATAAAGACTATGAGTGTTGCAAGCCACAGCATACCTCTTGCTAGTCCCATTAAAGCCCCTAAATTGCTTAGCATCTTATATAAGATCATTAAAGCACTAACTACTATTATTATGGATATAAGTATGTAAAATATTGCTTCATCATTAATGGGGATCCTGGATGTTAGGAAAATGACGAAGTTATCATAGCTTAAAAAATCAATAATACTTGATGAAAAGAAAGCAAGTAAATTTATTAATGTAATAATTAATGATACTAATATTACTAATAATATTGATACTTTAGGCGATACCATGTTAATTACTGCCAAGTCTTAACCCCTAAATATTTTTGAAGATGAGATATATTAAATATCTTTACAGATTAATCTTTCAACTTATAATCTAATTAAATAATAGATGAGTAGAAGAAACAAAATTGTCACTTCATTTTTCCAAATATTCTCTTTTCTAAAATATCAATATTCTTCTCTACATCTAATGTCCATGTACGTTCACTCTGACTATAGAATCTATAAGGTATACCCCATTTCTTGACAGCAACTGTATCGTAACTGAAAACCTCAGCTTCATCTACGAGATTTAATTGCCTTAACTGATAAAGCAACTTAGCCAAATAAACTTGATAAATACTGGGAATGGCCATAGTAACAATAACAATATATTTATCTGGTTTAAAATAGTCTTCTTCACTAAAGAAATCAAGAATTTCATGGCCCCATCTGATAGTATAGATCCATGGTTTATACTTAAAGAAACTTATAAGAATACTAGCCTTATCCTTATCACTAGTCTTTAGAATAACTACATGGAAAGAATCAATCAGCCTACTTGTAAACCCTGTTTTAAGAAAGATCCCTTTAATTAAATTCCTCTTGTAAACATGTAGATAGAGATGCTTATTAAATACCTTCAAAGAAAATGGAAAGTTTTTAGATAGTTGATATACTGTTTTAAAAGCATCTTTTTCTAATTCCTTTAATATTATTAGATCTATAATATCAAGAGGATCAGAATATTTAAAACTACTCCAATAAAGTTTTCTTTCACTTAATCCTGTCTTATATGATATTTCATTGAGTTCTTTAACTAATGAATTCCAGTTAAATCTAAAGAATGGTCTTATAGGGTCTGTAGAAAAAGTTGGCTGTGAACGCATTATGTTATAGATCATGTAAACTCTTTCTTTACCCTTAATAAATTTCATTTTACTAATGATGTCTTTATAGTTTTCTTTAACCATTTCTAATAAAATCCTCTTACTAGCAGGAATATAATATGAAAGGAGTGTGCCAACAGGATTATGAGTTATAACATATAATTTTAGCCATACGTTAAAAGGAACATCATCATGATTTATAATAGTGGGCAGATAGACTATAAATTCCATCAATCCTAGAGATAAAATGTTTACATCTATGGTAAACTTTAAACCTAATTTTTTTGTTCTTTTGATAAATTGTTTCAATTGTTCCTCCTTTATTTCTAATTCTTTTGATAATAATGAATAGTCTCCGGCAATCCTAACACTTCTAAGTTTATCTATTATTGGCCCAAGTCTATATTTACCTATATTATTGAGTAGATCTATGACTCTCTTATAGGAATTAACATAGTCATCTACCATTGACGTCAACATTTCTTTAGAAATCATGTATATCATCCGTTGCGACAATTCTACACTTACACTATCTCATCTTTACCTTACTATTAATTATGTAGTCATTTAGCTATGTTTATATTTTCCACTACTACTTATATATCTCAACCATTTTATGTTATTTTGTAAAGTTATGGTGTGGGGATATATATGAGCATTACTCATAGGATTGAGATCTTTAGGGGTCGAAGAGTAAAGCTATATGTTGAAGAGCATTTACTTCCAAACGGCAACAAGGCTTTAAGAGAAATAATTAGATTTCCTAATTCTGTGGTTATCCTTCCACTTATTACATTTGATAAGATAGTACTATTGTATCAATATAGACCTGCAATTAGAAGATGGATCTATGAATTGCCAGCGGGTATTATAGAAGAAGGGGAAGATCCTGCTGAAACTGCTTCTAGAGAATTAATAGAAGAGACAGGTTATAAAGCTGGCATTCTTAAACAGGTATTTACCATGTACCTAGCTCCTGGATATAGTACTGAGTATATGTATGCTTTCATAGCATATGATCTTAAAGAGGTAGGTGCAAAACCTGAGCCTTATGAAGTTATAAAAAGAAGGATCATAAATATAGATAATGCATTGGCAATGATAATAAATCATGAAATAGTTGATGCAAAAACTATTGCATTAATATTATATTATGCATTTAATAGAAATAATATAATATCTACACTAAGAAAATAGATAATTAAGGACAATGCAGGTGCACACCGTTTGAGTACATTACCGCCGGAACTAGAAGAACTTAAGAATTTAATTAATTTAACTATTCATATAGAGGGGCCTAGTAGTTGGATAGTTAGAGGCCTTATTGAGAATATAGATGAATACGTTCTTGATACTATTTCTCTTATACTTGATGAAAATCTCTCAGAGGATCTTGAATACGAAATTCTGGAGAGTAAAACCCTATGTGATATCTCGCCTGAAGACGGAGATTGCAAAGATACACTACTTATAGCGATTTATTATGATGGAGATGCTGATCCATTTGCATATATAATTTTTGATAGAAAACTTGGAGATAATACATACATTTTTAAACTTAGAAAAATAATACTTACTAAATACAATGTCTAAATACCCTTTATATAATTCATAAGACTGTGAAATTCTAGGGTTTTTAAACTTTTCTCCAAGATCGTGAAAGCGATCATTACCTTAACATTGAGAAACGATCATTATCATATTACTATATCGGTGAAGAACATGAACCCACGTATACTAATGCATATAATTAGAACAATTAAATATAGCAGATATATAATTCCAGCCATTATGGCTATAGCGGTCCTTTGGGGCGGAACTCACGGCGGAGATCCCATAGACGACGACCCTGCTTTTTAAAGTTTTATTTTTTAATTAAATACTTATATTATAATACTTCTCAATTGTTCGATTAACCTTTTTTACCTCTTCTAGTCATTGGTTTACTCTGTAAAATAGTTATGGAGGATGGAAGAAATGGATCCATTAGCATTAGGATTTGCCTATGCAGGTGCCGCGATAGCATTACTTGGAGGATTTATAGGTTCGTCTTTAGGTATTGGTGCTGCTGGTTCTGCTGGCGCAGCGGCTCTTGCAGAGGATCCTAAGCAATTTAGGAATGTGTTATTATTAGCATCGCTGCCGATGACACAGACATTCTATGGATTAATCGTTATGATCCAGTTTATCTATAATATTAAAGGTATAGCCGATAAGATCGGGTTAGAAACAGGGTTAGCTATACTTGCATTAGGATTTGCTGTTGCTTTTGCAGAATGGTTTTCAGCGAAATATCAAGGCCATGTATGTGCATCAGGTATAGCTGAGTTGCCAAGAACTAAAGGTGCTGTAACATTTAGTACAGTGATCTTGGCTGTTTATGTAGAGCTCATAGGTATTCTTGGAATGGTATTTGGTATACTAGGCATGACCCTCATAATATCTTAGGCTTGAGGGATTCTAATTGAACATGAGTGCTGGAGAATTAGTAGGGGATGTAAAGGATGTTATTGAAAGACTTAGATTAGATGCTGAAAAGAAAGCTGAAGAAATCCTGAGAGAAGCCGAGAAAAGAGCTGAAGAAATTATTAAAGAAGCTGAAAAGAAGTGGAGAGAAGAAGCTGAAAAGAAGAGAAAAGAAATCATTGAAAAGGCTAAAAAGGAGTCACAAATAATAGTTTCAGAGGCCCGCAGAAAAGCTAGGATGATTATAGCTAGTGCAAAATATGAAGTTATAGAAGAAGTTTTTAGACGGGCTAGGGAAGAGCTTCGGAAGAAGGTCAACATAAGAAGTTCTCTCAATAACTTATTAAGGGAGAGCTTAGCCCATATTACTAAGCCTTCAACAATTTATGTAAATAAAGATGATGTTGATATTTTAAGAGAGATCATAAATGACCTTGGGCTTGAGGATGTAGAGATAAAAGAATTAGATATTCTTGGAGGATTAATAATCGAAAGTATTGAAGGAGTTAAGGTAGATAATTCTTATGACACAAGGTTAAAGAGAGCTAAAGAAACTCTGGTCAATAAACTAGCACAGATCCTTTGGAGTTCAGGGTGAAATAAGTAGTGATAACAAGAGCTTTTCATGAATCCTATATACACTCCTATGTATCTGCTTTACTCTCAAGAATACTTACTAAAACTGATTTTTCAGAACTATTAGTATCTAAAACTGTAGATGAAGCTATAAAGGTAATAAGTAATAAGCCTATTGGAGCAAAATTATATACTCTCGTATTAGAGAAGAGGCTTGAGCTAAAAAAGATCAATGAAGCTATAAATAATTATATTATAGAAAGACATAATGATCTCTATAACTACATACCCCTACGACATAGGAGACACCTGGATCCCATAGAAGGCCTTTTTGACTCAATCAATATAACGTTGTTCTATAGTAACTTGATTAGAGGAGGTAAGGCAGAATATTTAATCCCAGCAGGAAAGATCTTTAGAATGAAAGTCGATCTTGAGAAAGTAGATAACATTGATGATCTAGTAGATATGTTAGTTAGTAAAGGATTAAAGATTTATGCGGATGTTTTAAAGGGATATACAGGTGATCCGATAAAGTTATTCTATATATTAACCAGAAAGGTCTTACCTATTAGTAAGCCCCTAGATATCCCGTATAGACGTTTACTGGGCTTCATACATGATTTATTATGGATATTAATGTGTGGTGCTAAAGGCGAACTACCTAAAGAGGTTATTCCAAGCTTTTATGGATTATCAATAAATGAATTCAATAATGTATGTTTATCAAAAAGTTTAGAGGACATTCCTGCCATATTACAAGATGGCTACTTTAAGGATTTCTCAGAGATCCTTAGAT
>CAZVWZ010000069.1:0-1435 GCA_964631195.1 uncultured Desulfurococcaceae archaeon | reverse complement strand
ATTCCTGCCATATTACAAGATGGCTACTTTAAGGATTTCTCAGAGATCCTTAGATATACTAATAAGATTAGTATCGGTGGCGGCTCATTATTCCTAGGTTCTATACTATATTTATCAGTTTTAACCAAGGATTTATTAACTCCATATACTCCACATCCTTATGTAAGGTATTGTATACTCATTCTTAGTGAAGGAGTATTAGTCAATACATGTTTAGCGGCTATAGCCACTGGTATGTTCGCGAAAGAGCTTAAAGATCTTATTAACGAGTGGTGGGTACTTTGATGAGAACTAGGATTATTAGAAAAGATGTATTAGTTATAGGTGATCGTATATTGTGCCTCATAGGCTCGGCAGCAGGCCTTGATTATTTAGAATTCTCAGGTACCAATTGTAAAGACGTATATGATTTTCTAAATGAGAATGCCATGAACTATGGAGTTATCATTATATCGAGAGAAACTGTTTCATTATGTAGAGATGTTAATACGTTTCTGAAGAATCTACCTGAAAGTATACTATCGATCGTCATAGATACGCCTAGAACCATGGAGAGAATAGATGTTAAGAAATATTACGAGGATATTATACGCAAATATATTGGTTTAAAGGTAACGTTATAGTTTTTATGCCCCACTTGTGATAACCCTTATACTGAAATAATTGAAGTAGGTGCTTGATCAATTGCCATTAAAGGGAAGTATATACAGAGTATCTGGTCCACTTGTGATAGCTGAGGGTATGAAAGGTTCCAAAGTATACGAAGTTGTTGAAGTTGGTGAAGAAAGACTGATAGGTGAAATAATTGGTGTTGAAGGAGAGAAGGCTATTATACAAGTCTATGAAGATACTACGGGACTTAAAGTAGGAGACCCTGTCCAAGGTACAGGGTATCCTTTAGCAGCTGAATTAGGCCCTGGTCTAGTAGGATCAATCTATGACGGTATTCAGAGGCCATTACCTATTCTAGAGGAACTTGTAGGTTTCTTTGTAAAACGAGGCGTCAAGGCAGCACCATTACCAAGAGATAAGAAATGGCATTTCATACCTATTGCTAAAAAAAGCGATAAAGTAGAACCAGGCGACTATCTTGGCTATGTTATTGAGACAGAAACGGTTAAACACTACATAATGGTTCCACCCGGGATCCATGGCATTCTAAAAGAAATCGTTCAAGAAGGGGATTATACAGTCGATGAGACTATCGCTATTATAGACGATGTGGAGGTTAATATGATACAGAAATGGCCTGTCCGTAAACCTAGGCCTTACCGAGAAAAACTCGAGCCACATGAACCATTAATTACAGGTCAGCGTGTAATAGATTTCTTCTTCCCATTAGCAAAGGGTGGTAAAGCCGCCATACCAGGAGGTTTTGGCACTGGTAAGACCATTACTTTACAGCAACTTACCAAATGGAGCCACGTAGATATAG
>CAZVWZ010000068.1:2373-6963 GCA_964631195.1 uncultured Desulfurococcaceae archaeon | reverse complement strand
TATACTCCCCTGCAAGTTAATATTATGTATAGAGATGGTAATTAAAGAGGTGGTTATAGTGAATAAAACTCATACCTTCATGGTATCATATGAAAGAATTGTTGCAAAAGGACATGAAAATATACGAGGACTGCATCACACAACTATAGAGATTACTAAAGAAAAAACCCTAACACCAAGAGGTGATTGTATTATTGGGATCATGGCAGACAAGGCTGTAAATGATCTTTCTCCTTCATTTAAGAAGTTATTAAAAGATAGAAGTACTATACTAATAAGTAAATTCTATATCAATAATAAACTCTATGATATTGTTATCGGACACGGTGATCCTAGCCTACTTCTAACTAATAATAAAAAAATTATATTTAGAAAAAGTACCTATGTGGATAACTCAACAATATCTATTAGAACTAATAAGGCTGCACGAGATCTAAATAGAGATATGATAGAACTACTTAAAAAACCGGAGACAACACTTACAATAATCCTAATAGCTCTAAAGCCTCTTGAGATCGATCCTAAAGATATATGTATAGGGAGAATAATCAAGTACTCTCCTATATCCGATAAATAACCATTTATTCTCTATTAAATCCCTGATCTTATTCAATACTGCCTCAATATCGTTACCTACTATGTACAAATGTAATATCGTATCTTTATGAGATAAGCAATTATATGTTTCAAAAAATTCTATACTTTTATGTGGTAGATTAGCAATTATACGATCCGCCACCGATCTCTTAAAATACTTAGGAATATCCCTTGTATCAAATACTGAGGCAATGATCTTACCTCTTAGTTTCCTTCTATTTAATACAATACTTTTTAATAAGCAATAGATCGCATATGGATTAATATCATTAGCATAAATAAGCGCCTCTTTAAGATGAGCAATATGTATAGAGAATCCCCCAAAGCCGGAAAAAAGATCAAAAATTATTTCTCCGTTTCTAACATTCTCAGCTAACAATCTATGTTCAGTAGATAATCTTGGATTAAAGTATACTCTATGTAAGTCTATGAAGAACTTTAAACCATATTCTTTATAAACAATGCATTTGATTTCTTTACCCCATATTAATTGTAACCTACCTAACCTATAGTCATGTTCAGTACCATGTTTAACATATATTGCTTCGATCCGTGGATATATTGATCTTAGGATTCTAGTAATATTGGATTTCCCATATTCCTTAACAACTTTCTCTCTCACAATGACTATCTTACCTATAATATCATGAGAAGGAATTTTATACTCGATTATTCTTGTAATTTTCTTTTGCGGTGGGTTGCATTTAACCATCTCAAATTCTATGTTATGCTCTCTTAGAATGTTTTCACATTTAACTTGATCAATTATAGGTATAAGTAAATGTTCATCTACAAGTAATATTCTATAGTTTCTATCCATTAAATCATGTTTAATTAATAACCTTCTTACTTTTTCACCATATTTCTTATGTATTTTGATACACTTTGTCAATAGCCTATTGCCTCCACACTAGAGCTAGACTATATATTCCTAAAGATATATTCTATACTTGAGGTTAATGAAAGATATTAGTATGTAATTGGTGTTGATGAAGTTGACGCCAATAAGAAAAATAGTGATAGTATACAAGCCTGCCAAGAAATGTAGTGATTTAATAAGAGATTATGTATATGAATTTGAGCGAAGAAACATTAGAGTTGATACAGTATGGGTTGATGAGGTTAGGAAAGGCGATCTCGAAAACTATGATCTAATACTAGCTATGGGTGGTGACGGCACATTATTAAGGATTTCTTGGAGCTTATATGAGAGACTCCCGCTTATACTGCCTATTCCCTGCGGCAGAAGAACTGTTTTATATGAAAATTTAAATAGTGTTGTTGCTAGTGAGATCATTGATCGAGTTTTATCAGGTAGATTCTATATCGAGAGAGTACATCGGGTAAAGGCTATTTACGCAGGAAACCAGCAATACGCATTAAACGAAGTAGCTATAATAACTCATGATTTTGGTAGAGCACTGCTCATAGATGTTGATATTAGAACACCATATAATAATACATCCTTTGTCTTAGAAGGAGATGGAGTAATCATTGCATCGCCAACTGGTTCATCAGCATATGCATTATCAGCTAATGGACCAATAGTTGAACCTGGAGTTACTGGAATGCTCTTTATACCATTAAATCCTATAACGCTCAATATAACTCCAATATTTATTCATCCATTTTCTACAATTATAGTAAAACCCAAAGATTATAGCGATCTATATATTGATGGTATGCGTCTGGAAACATTATCTCCCAATTCAAAAGTCATCATTAGGATGGATAATAACGAACTACGTATAATTAGAATTAATGAAAAACGCAATTTGGTGAAACGAGTTCTTGAAGGAAGAACAACCAGGTTCACATAAGAAGATATACATTATACTAGATACAACTGCTTTTCTGGCAAAATATCCTCTCCAACACTATAGTTCACATGAACTACTAACAACAACCCAGGTAATTTCTGAGATCAGAGATCGTGAGAGCAGAGAAGCCTTTGAAATAGCATTAAGTATTGGCAGGATAAAGGTTGTTCAACCTGATAAAAAAATTATTGATAAAGCTATCAATATATCCAGATCTATTGGTGAACACTCTTCTCTATCTAAAACAGACATTAGTGTTCTAGCTTTAGCTCTACAATATAGTTTATATGGTCAAGTAATTGTTATTACAGATGACTATGCTTTACAAAATACATTATTATATGCAGGAATACCGTTTAAGCCGCTACGGACAACAGGCATTAAACGACTTAGAAGGTACTTAGTAGTATGTCCTACATGCGGTTATGTATCAACCAATATAGGCGAAAATATTTGTCCTCTATGTAATAGCAAGCTTATTAAGAAGAAATTTTCTTAAAAACCGCTATAAAATAACCATTCATATCATGGTTTAAGGGAGAAAATCTATAGAATACCATATTGTCTAAATAAACTTTATCAGCATATGGAACTTCTACGTCTAATGACTCAAAACCAAGATCTCTTATATAAAGACAATTACCTTCGTTCTCATGGAACGTTATTGTACAAGTACTATAAACCAGGATTCCATTATCCTTTAGAATATTATATGCTGGTTTAAAGAATTGTCTTTGATAAGCTACGTTATTTAATAAATCTTTATATGTCTTAGTGAATGATAGTTTAGGTCTAATACCTAGAGCTGTACATGGCGGATCTATAAGTATTTTATCGGCTTTAATCATTGGGAGATCGCTGTCTAAGTATCTAGAATCACCAAGATAAAGGAAATAGTTCTTGGGTAGCTCAAGTCTTGTAATAGTTTCAATGATCTTATTTATCTTTGGAATCGATCTATCGATGCTTATTAGCCTAGCTAATCCACGGCTATATTGCATTATATGGCTAGTCTTACCTCCAGGCGCAGCGCAACAGTCGACAATAGTTTCACCAGCTTCTGGATTAAGTATATGTGTAACTGCTATTGATGGAAGACTTTGAGGATAAAATAGGCCAGCATTGTATTCAGGCATCTCTCTAATAGGAGGTAATCTATACTTAGAGACTATGTTTTTTGCCACTAATCCTTTATGGATCTGCTTAACTTTTTTAGAATCCATAGTAGTTCTGGCTAAAGCTATTATGAGCCCATTAGGAGTAATTATATTAACCTCTTCATCAGCCCTAAATGTATCAAATTTTACAATTCCAGGTCTATAGACGGGGGCACCAAGTATTATGCTTTCTGCAGCAATATAATCAACCACGATCTTTTTATCAACAATAGGTATATTATAAGGGCCCTTAACAATAATATAGATTGCATCGTCATAAAATGGATCGGGATTAAATATATATTCCGTATACTTACTACGTAATAGATCAAGTAATTCTCCACGATCAATAGTCATAGTATTTACACGAAGATAATGTCTACTGCAAGGTATCATAAGTTTATCTAAAATGGATTTAGTTAAGCTACCGAAAACCATTGAAATACTTTTAAATAGTCCTGTTTCTATTTGCACGTCTTCATAATCACCCTTATAGAATTACTTCTATCGGAGCTTTGGAATATAATATCTACTACTGGTTTATAATTAATTTAATAATTCAATTATAATATTTTAATATAGTTCAAACAAATATTATAAGATACTCGATCTAATTCATCTAGATCGTGCATGTATACATCATTGCTATACTTTGATCGCCAATCTCAGTTTAATAAGATAACAGACATATAGTTACTAATTGCTAAATAACTTTATGGAAAATATTAATAAGTTTACAACTCATAAAAACACTGTACATAAATGGAAAGACTATGATTGGATAGTAGGATCGTTTTAATAAGATCATATCATCTCTAATTCTCATATTACTAATTACATCACTAATAACTTATGCAATATTTTCCCTATATTATTATGCAACAAAGAACATGGACTATCATGATCTATATTGTTGCTGATAATAATTTAGAGGAAGATACATTGTTAAACATTGATGAGATGGAAAGGGCTCGTCCAGGAGAATAGATTAAAGTCATAGTATTCATTGACAGGGC
>CAZVWZ010000068.1:0-2273 GCA_964631195.1 uncultured Desulfurococcaceae archaeon | reverse complement strand
GCGGGCCCGCGGGGATTTGAACCCCGGACTACCGGCTTAGGAGGCCGGCGCCCTATCCTGGCTAGGCCACGGGCCCTGGCCTCGTAATATTTTGGTTGTTTATGCTGGTCAATAAATCTTTTTCCCATGTATTACTCGGACTGGTGTGTATGGGAATGCATGTGTTTCCGGTTTTATACCTAATTGTTTTAATGTATTATATATTCTTGATACTATTGCTGGTTTTCTCCCTGCAAATATTGTTATTGAGCCTCTAGGCTCTAATAGTTTTACTAGTTTTTCTAGAAATTCTTTTGTATATAGTCGTGGGTTTTTACCTGGATTTGGACCTCCATCATGTATTATGTGGTTGAACTTCATACCTATTCTATGAAGTATGTCTACTATTTCGACAGCATCACCATGTACGATATTTACTCTATGATCCCATAATCTATTTTGGAAGAATGGATACGGGTTTCTATATAGCGCAATTGATAGTATCTCTGATGATACATCTATCGTCAATATATTTGATGGACTGGTGGATTCTAGTACGCAATATATTGTTCTGCCAAGACCTGTGCCTATTTCTAATACCTTATCACCATCATCTATTGCTTCGGGCCATGCGATTATACATCCAGCCATTATTACTCGGACGAAATCCCTGTCTTCTCTTGTATATCCTAGTCCACCAGTCACCTTATCAATTAAGTTCCATAATTCTTCTATTGAGAGCCTTGATATATAGTTAATATATGTTCTTAAAGCTATTGAACGAGATATACGATCAACTCTCGATAAATCCTTACTTAAAAGACTTGATATTATACAAGGTGGAGTATAGATTTTATGCTCCACGTGTACGTACAATAAGCCTCCTACCTAATACAACCCAGTACTCTACTTCAACGCCAGGCTTTAGCTTCTCTGCAAGATCTGGCTCACCTGGTTTCTCAACCTCAAATGTTTCAAAAGTTTCCATATCCATTAATTGAACTAAGTCACCCATATCAGCTATTACTTGTGCAATCCTCTTATCAATAATAGGAACCTCAACCCTCTGATCAACTGGTGCTACAAATGTCTTCTTAGAACCAGTAAATAAGCTAATAGCCACTACATGCGCCTTAGCGCTACCATGCTTACCAGTCTTAGCTCTACTCATCTCAACAATCTTACAGGGCTCACCACCAATGATAATGAAATTGCCAGGTTTTAGTTCTCCAAGAGTAGCATATGTCTTACTCATACCCTCTATCACCCCATATAATTCTCTAGTAAAGGGAATATACATGAAATAGAATATATAGTTTCCCTAAAATAATAGTAGATATGAAAAATAATAGAAAGCTACATATTAATCTTGGTCTTCATAGATCCTATATTGATCAATATCAGCAATGTTAGTACGGTTACTGTGGCTAATGCAACTGATAAAATATTCTCTGAATTAATTTGATTATATTCCTTGTATAATTCATACTTGGTTTTACTACTAAATACATTATATACAATATCATTGTTTCTACCATCATTTACTGTGGATTCTTGAGATGATACATTATCGTTAATCCTCTCCCACTTAATATCACGAAGAATTAAAATAAATGGTGTAGTATCATCACCAAGTTCCTCTCTAATAAAATCAATTATTTTCTTGATAGACACATTCGGTTTTCCAGATACCATAACAGTTGCTGTCATAAACATTCCCAAGCTTAATCTGGCATTTCCAAGGTCTTCTTTATATTTTTCCGAAACAGCTCTAATAGCGTAATCAAGTTTTACAGCAAAAACACTAGATGAATATGTATTAAATGGTAATACATTTATAACTATCCTTGTATTCCTAAGCTTAGCCTCATCTAAGACTTCTTTAATTTCATTAATGAGTGTCTGGCCTATATCGCGATCTCTATGCAATGTTATTTTAATAATATTATTACTATACATAGTAGTCTTGATCTCTTTGAAACCATTGTTAATTAATATATCTTTAATTTCCTTAATAATACTTGCATAAGTATCATTATATCTGATTATATTTTCCGGATACATGTTAAATATATCACTTATTTTGTCTAGCTCCTTAAGTCTATAAAGGACATAATTCATAAAATATTCGCTTTCATTAGCAATGAGGACATTCCTATACTTGATCGGCCATTTCTCCCACAATAAATCCTCAATAACAATAATATTGCCAAAATCTCTCATTCTGAACCAGCTAAAGAGGTTATTGCTAGTTAAAACTATTTGAGAGAACAAGGCTAATGAAAACATGAGAT
>CAZVWZ010000067.1:0-7230 GCA_964631195.1 uncultured Desulfurococcaceae archaeon | reverse complement strand
CACATATTTTTATGAGAGGGCTAAGGAAAGTAATGTTTAATGCATAGTATCTAGATTGATTATAGGCTAGATAAACAGGGATCTCAATATACAATTCATCTTGGGGATCGATATAGTATACGTAGTTATGTCCTTCAAGTAGTTTTTGGTGTTTATTATCAATTACTTCGATTTCATCAATACCAATCGTTAATTCCGAAGAAGCTGTAGATGATGGGTTATAGACCTTTACACATAGTATAGCCTTATACACACTACTACCTATGTATATACTATACTTCTTCCCTCCATTAATGACCGTGACCGACTGATTAATAACAGGTATAAAAAACCAGTATTCTTCATTAGGAAGAGGCCCTCCTCCGCCACCACCATCTATTTGCCAAGGAGGATCTATAAATTCTACTCCATATTTTTCAGTAAATTCTGCATAAGTCATGTTATAAGCTATTACTCTTTTGAGATCCCTTGAAACTAAAAATGTATGTACAAACCAGGGCTTTATACGTAGAATATTCTTACTTATGACATGACTTGCCTTATTTAATAACTGAATATACTTAGACGGGGATATAAATGGATACATGCCGCGGCTATAGTGTTTATCATAGAAAATGTAAAATCCTCTCGTTATACCTTGATCATTTAATTCAATATATACTTTATTGTGTAACCGACTAAGTATAGCATGTACCGACCATTCTTCTGTATATTCATTCTTGATATAAAGAGGGATCCTTATGATTAATCTACAATTATCTGTTAAGTACTTTCCTGCATTTGGAATATTTATTGTCGTATTATATGGTGTCCATATAGTTCGTGAACCATTCCATACCCATATTTCTCCATAATACCATTTTATTCCATCATATAATGCTACAAGAAGACTGTCAGCTCTAGCACCTATTAATGGAGGTATATTCTTAACGTCAATTACATATGTTTGCCAGTATTTTTGAAGGTCAACAATTGAATTTTGTCTTTGTACTAGTTCATATGAATTATGTTTTAATAGATTATTTGAAGTAGCGATAGGTAATGAAGGTAATTGAGTCAATAGTATGAGAAATAATAGTAAAATTGATATTATTCTATACATACTCAGTCCCCTATTTTTTTCTCTAATAGAAGTATTTATTTTTTTATAAATAATTCGTTTGAAAGATAAATACTATAATATAATTTTTAAACAGATGTCGAAAATATACATAATTAGCTTAAAATTATTAGATTAACTTTATTTACCATAGATGAGTCTAATATTTCTAGGTATTCTAGTTCATAGTGGTGATGAGTCATTAGTACTCAAAGATTTAACGTTTATATACCAAGTAATCTTGATGATGCTTTAAAGTACCTTGATGAGCATGGAGATAGGGCTATACCTTTGGCTGGCGGTACTGATGTATTGGTTCTAGCACGTACAAATATTATTAGGCTGGAACTAGTACTTGATCTATGGCCTTTGAAAAAGGAATTATCATATGTTAAACGCGAAAATGGGTATGTATGGATCGGTGCATTAACAACTATTGATGAGCTCTATAATAGTTTTCTGTCAAAGGATAAGCGTTATCTAGGATTCTATGATATGTATTGGCAGTTTGCAACGCCTTATTTAAGGACTATTGCTACTGTTGGAGGAAATATTGGTACGGCGCATCCGTTGAGTGATCTAGCTATACTACTACTAGCATTAGATGCTGAAGTAAAACTATCTAGTGTGAATGGAGATAGATGGGTTAAACTTGAAAACCTTTATCTTGGTAAGAGGAAGCTTGATCGTAAGTCAAATGAACTTATTACAGAAGTAAGGTTTAAGGAGACTCCAGAGAATAGTAGTACTGCATTGCTGAAGCTTGATCGACGCCTTGGACATGCAATGGGATACGTTGTTACAGCCGCCTATATGGCTCTTAATGGAGACACTATATCTGATGTAAGAATAGCTTTTGATAGTACTGGAAAGCCTTATCCAGGTAGAGCGTATAAGACTGAAGAATTTCTACGTGGTAAAAGGCTTAGTGATGAAGTTATTAGAGAGTCCTACAGGGTTCTAGAGAGTGAGATGAAGCGTATTAGTGACTATCGGGCACCTGCGGAGTACCGTCTTGATCTATCGAAGGTGTTGATGAAGAGGTGTCTATATCTTATAAAGTCTCGTATTACGGGGTGATCATGTATGGCTTCTAATGAATATCCAGATATACCTATTAAGTTAACCGTTAATGGAGTGGAACATGTCGTTGTTGTAAAGCCCTATGAGAGACTAGTTGATGTACTGAGGTATAAGCTTGGATATACTAGTGTTAAGGAGGGATGTGGTAGGGGAGAGTGTGGAGCTTGTCTAGTTATAATGGATGGTAAGCTAGTGCCTAGCTGTCTAGTACTAGCTATTAGGGCCAATGGATCAAATATAACGACTCTAGAGGGAATTGCTCCAGAGGATAAGTTGCACGCTATACAGAAAGCACTTATTGAATCGCATGCTGTACAGTGTGGATACTGCTTCCCAGGCTTTATTATGGCTATGAAGTACTTGTTAGACAAGAATCCTGATCCAAGTGAAGATGAGATTAAGAATATGCTTGAAGGAAATATTTGTCGATGCGGTAGTTATCCGATGTTTATGCAGGCATTAAAACTTGCAATAAAGTATGTTCGTGAAGGAAAGATCTACTTTGATATAAAGGAGGTTAAGAGGTGATCCATGTATGTCTAAGCCTGACTATGTACGTATTGTTGAAGAAGTATTTGAGAGATTTAAGGATAAGCCATTAATCTATGTCGGTAAGAAAATCGTTAGATGGGATGCAGTTGCAAAAGTCACCGGTAAGGCATTGTTTACAGCTGACTACTTGAAGTTCTATCGTAATGTTGCATGGGTCTATAGTGTACGTACAAGATATGCTCATGCATGGATTAAGAAGATCGATGTTAGTGCAGCTGCTAAAGTACCTGGTGTATTAAAGGTTATTACTGGCCATGACATACCTGGTGTAAATGATGTTGGTTATGTAATTCCTGATCAGCCATTGCTTGCTACTAAGAAAGTACGTTATGTTGGAGATATGGTTGCATTAATAGTTGCTGAAGATCCCTATATTGCTAGAGAAGCTGCTGATAAAGTATATGTTGAGTATGAGCCATTGCCAGTATATACTGATCCCCTTGAAATAATCGATCTAATGACTCTAAAGGAGAAGCCTCATACAAGGATTCATGAGGAAAGAGATAGTGATATAGTTGCTCACTTCAAGATACGTGCTGGCGATGTAGAGAAGGCTTTGAAAGAAGCTGATGTAGTTGTAGAGAATAAGTATAGGACACCAATGCAAGAACACGCTTATATGGAGCCTGAAGCAGCACTTGCTATACCGGAGCCTGATGGCGGCATAACTGTTATAGCTTCTACACAGTGTCCATTTGATGCTCGTAGAGCAATTGCCCGTGTACTAGGGCTTCCACAGAACATGGTACGTGTAATAGCCCCGTTCATGGGCGGTGGTTTCGGCGGTAAGGAGGATGTGGCAAACGAGATCGGTAGTAAGGCAGCACTTGCAGCATACTTTACTGGTAGACCAGCTATAGCCATACATACACGTGAAGAAAGCATTATAGGACATAGTAAGAGGCATCCAATGATAGCATGGTACCGCCACGCAGCTAAGAGGGACGGTACACTACTTGCAGTTGAAGCCAATGTCATACTCGATACTGGAGGCTATGCTAGTCTCGGACCATTTGTTGCATGGAGAGCAACTGTCCATTCAACTGGGCCATATCGTGTAAGGAATGCCAGGATCGATACTATAGCAGTATATACCAATACTGTATATTCTGGAGCATTCCGTGGATTCGGTAATCCACAGATACATTTCGCTGTTGAGAGACAAATGGATATTCTAGCTGAAGAACTTGGCATGGACCCTGTTGAGCTCCGGCTTAAGAATATCCTCCGCCCAGGCGACCGCACTGTCCATGGACAACTCCTTACAGAAGAGCATGGTGTAGGGCTTGAAGGAGTCATTAAGAAAGCTATTGAGCTCTCCAACTGGTATGAGAAGAGGAGAAAGTATGCAAGCCAAAGCGGCACAATTAGGAAGGGCATAGGTATAGCTCTTGGATGGCACGGTAACTCCATTGGTGTTGAAGGAGCAGACTACTCTAGCGCTACAATAATCATAAACCGCGATGGATCGATAACCTATCGTACTGGATTAACAGATATGGGACAGGGATCACTATGGGGTCTAGTGCTGATAGCTGCAGAGATTCTCGGCGTACCACCAAGCTACTTCAGAATAGAATTACCAGATACAGCTAGTACACCTGATTCTGGCCCAACAGTAGCCTCTAGATCAACTGTTATGGGAGGTAACGCTACACTAGTGGCTGCCTATAAGCTTAGAAAGAGACTTAATGAAGTAGCATCTCAGCTCTTAGGCTGCAGCCCAGACGATATAGTTATCGAGGCACCAAGAGTATATTGCCGTAGTGATCCTGAGAAGGAGGTTACATGGAATGATATTGTAGAACAAGCATTCTGGCTAGGCGTTCCATTACAGGAGTTTGGATACTATCGCGCACCAAAGGCAGAATGGGATGAGGAGACTGGACAAGGTGCACCATATATAACGTATACATTTGGAGCTATAATCTCGGAAGTATCCGTTGATCTTGAGACAGGGCAGGTAAAAGTCGATCGTGCTGTAACAGCATATGATATCGGCCGTGTAATTAACCCTGTTGGCGCTGAATTCCATGCCATTGGAGGCTATATACAGGGTATGGGCTACGCTTTAATGGAGGAAATAGTTCATGACAAGAATGGATATGTTCTAACTAATAATCTATCAACATACTATGTACCAACTATTAAGGATACTCCAGAGATCATACCAGTATTTGTAGAGGCACTATATAAGCAGGGTCCATTAGGAGCTAAGGGTCTCGGAGAGCCTTCTATAGTAGCTATAGCACCATCAATAGTAAATGCAGTATCACATGCCACAGGAGTTCAATTCACAGAGATACCACTAACTCCTCACCGCATATACCTAGAGCTTAAGAAGAGAGGAATTATAAGGCTCTAATATTTAACCAAACAGTATTTTTCTTTTCTCTTCTATAATATTTATCAATGTCTTGATCGAAGTATATAAAGATTGAAATAATCCTAGTAGTACAATTAATCTAGATCATAAATTCTCCTGACAATATTTCCTCAATGCATTGCCTATCTCATATATACACTTCTCTAACTGTTTATAATCTAAGATCAAGGGTGGCTTACCTGTTCTCCAAATGTATACTCTATAGTTTGGCTGTTCGAATCGATCGCTCGCTAATTCAAACCTAACCACTACATCTGATATTGTAGCGTTCCACGAATACCATTTCTCATCATATGAACCAAGTCTTATTACTAACATACCCATTTTCTTAAATTGAAATATTTGATTAAGTAGGCCTAGTCTATACATATATGAATCTCTAATATTAGCAGCTATATCAACTCCATGAAATATAACAGCATCTGGATTATGGGTCTTAATCATTTCAATTTCCCATATATACTGTTGCTCATTACTCGTTGCAGGATTAATACTCTTTAAAATAAAATACTTTTCAATAACCTTATCTGCAAGTTCGGGATCTAGGCCTATGCTTCTAAACCCTCTTTTAACAAGATCTCTTGTTTCATATGGTGAATATTTATAGCTTATGAAAACCGATTTTAAGCTATTGACTATTACTATACCAAGAATTATGAATATTAGAGGCAATGGCCTCGCATCTGGCGGGTATGTAACATATATTACATGGCCCTTATTTAGATACTCAATATAATCACCAAGAATACTACATGGGATCAGGATCCTCTCCGGCTTTAAGGAAGGTATTTCTTGAAGCATTATTGGTTCATGAGCTACAATACCTCTACCATCAACTATAGTAAATGGTATAGCAGCCACACTAATTCTTGCATTCCTTGCCTTTGTTATCTCTATAACCCTTGATAAAACATTATTCTTTATCTCCTGTTTTAGAGTTAATATGATGTCAGCTAAAAACTCTATATCAACACCCTCAAAATATCCACGGCGGACATCCGTACCCATTACGAGTACCACTAATCCATTTACCCCCCCCGCCCAATAATTCATTCAATAAATCCTCTAGAACATCTCTACCTGAAGCCTTATCCTGTATAAGTCTCATTAGAGGAGTGGGAGAGTCAAACACTACAATACTAGGATTATATTTACTAATTAATGAGTGTATATCGATAGCTATCTTAACAAGAGTATCCCTCTTTACTGCAATAGGTAGTTTATAGAATTGAATTAATCCCTTTTTCTCTATTTCTTCAAAATCCATTCCTAAAACTTTCATCTTCTTATAAACTCTTGCCTTATCCTCAATAGATGATATATATAAGCATTTATGTCCTTCTACTGCATTTGCGTAGCATATAGTGGATGCTAGAATAGTTTTACCAGTTCCAGTATCCCCTTTAACTATTATCAATGTCCTGGGTAGTAGTATATTGCTAAATATATCATCAAGAGACTTTATTCCTATTCTAAAACTTTTATTTGTCATCAGATAAACCCGAAAATTGTTGTTCCATTTATTTTTATACAACTTTATAAATCTTATCCTTTACGCTAACAATAAAAAATAACTAGTTCTAATCCGAATGATCTGTTTAATTTATTCATATAGATTAATTATTGAAAGTATAGAATATATAACGATCTAACCATGACTTTGAATGAGAAATTCTATTGTATTCAAATATATCTTAGGCAGTACTTGTAAGCTCTTAATCTCTACATATTCATTGTCTCCATGAATATTCCCGCCCAGCGGTCCAAAGTCAACTGCTTCAACCCCATATGTTGTAAAATATCTTGAATCAGTTGCTCCAGCTCCCTCACTAATTTCTGGTTCATAACCATATCTCATTAAAGTACTCTTGAAAGCTTGAATAATAATTGATTTTTTGTCGGTATACATGTATGAGCCCGTGCCAGTTATAACATTGTATTTAGAGCCTGGAAGTATTTCGTGGATAAGCTTTGATAACTCATTTTCAATAACACTCTTATCATTCACCATAGCTCTTAGATCGAGATGAATCTTATGGATATTACTATTTGACTCGTACACATTTGGTGTAATTGTGACACCATATTCACTTGGTTTGTCTGTTGGAAA
>CAZVWZ010000066.1:3733-7358 GCA_964631195.1 uncultured Desulfurococcaceae archaeon | reverse complement strand
TTAAGTTTAAACACATATAACTATACTCATACATCTCATTTAGAATACCTTGTTGGAAAAGAATTCACAGTATATGCTATAGAGTCTCAGGATACAGACAAATTAGTTGAGTCTATTAATGATTTTGTGTGGGGCGGTGATGGAGAGGTTATAGTTGAAGAATCGTTGTTCCATAGTAATGAAGGTTTTGATATTGCTATATATAATGGAGATGGTGTGAGGGCTTATGTTATAAGCGTTGGATATGTAGAGTATATTGTGAAGGATGGTAAGTCTCTTCCATATTTATCTTATCATTACTATGATATGAATGCTAGTTTATTAAGAGATCTCATTAGGAATTTCATGGAAATAGATCACTTTGACCTAGTATATGCTGGTTCAGAAGGAGACATTAAGGTTGTAGAGATTAGTGAATGGATTTATCCAAATGACACTACAAAAACTGGAGGAAAAACAGTTCATTATACTAATCCTTATGATAAGTATTATATAGTACTAGATGGTATACGTATAGGTTATCCTATTAAGATTAGAGGCGTTGATAAGAATGATGTTATTGGTCGACTATCTATTATTCAGTATCTAGAGATAGTTCTTCCAAAAATAAAGTCATCATATAGATTCAAACTCGATTATAGCATGATCGAAGAGATCACCTCAATCTATAATAAGGCATTTAATGATGCTGCGGAGCCGGGGGATTTAATTATAGCTGATATTTATTACTTGTTCTCTAAAGATGGTTCTAGGCTTTTACCAACAATAAAATTATATAAGGAAGGTACTGGTAACGTTGTATGGATTCAGCTTTATGAGGATAGAGTTGAGCTATTGTCAGCAGCAACGTATGCGTCAAGTAACATAGGAGAAGATGATCAATCTATAAATATTGAGAAGCTAATATCTACATCAGATATTAATTCAAATAACCCATTTACCTATAATGATATACTAATGTATATAGTCATGTCAATCCCGTTACTCCTAGGTATCGGGCTAGTAGCGTATAAGCTGAATCACAGACGATAATACATTGATTAAATATAATTATTTTTTTATATACGCATAATATAATATGTTTGGAGGGGATCATGTTTGGAAAAAACTACTACTATTATACTTGTTGTTTTCCTAGTTGCCATAGCACTCGTATTATTATGGTTTTATCCGCCTAGACCCAATATTATTACGCCTCCTGAGAAACCCTTGATATCAGTTTTATCCTATGGATATGTATATGATGATAAGGTTTGGCTAGAGATCCATATTAGTAATGGAGGCAAGGAAGGTGATAGAATAGTAAAGATCGAGGTTAAATATAATGGTACAACATATGTTTGTTCAGGTATCGGCGTTTTACCCGAAGGTGTAAATCCAGTGCATAAACAACTTTATCCTAATGATTCGTATGTCTATAAAGGAACAGAGATACCAGGCTTGAGTAAAGGCTGGCTCCATGTTTCCGGATGTTTTCCTCCGGGGTTCATGCCAAAGCCAGGTACAGGTGTAGAAGTTATATTATATTTTGAGAAAAGTGGGCCATGTAGACATACTACTATGTTTAGACAGCCGGAATATTCTAAGTAAAATAATTAATCCATAGTTAAACTTCATATTTTTATTGTGAAATCTATTTTGATTCGCTTATCTTATTTTTATCTATATCTAGGCGGAGAAAAGATTAGCATTAAACATAATGCGATCTATAATTTTGTTATAAATTCTTGATAAAATAATTTATTAGTATTTTATCAAGAAATCTATACTTGGGTATGGTCCTTGAGCTATGGATATGATATAAAACCTATATCTATTGATAAACGAAAATACGGTTTTAGCGATGTTTTTGCTATATGGTTTGGTGCTGGTATTAGTATTGCAGAGTTCTGGGCTGGAGCTATTCTAGTGGCTAGTCCATTATCGCTTGATCTAAAGATGGCTTTACTGGCTATAATAATAGGGCATATCATAGGTAATTTATTACTATCATTGATTGGAGTAATTGGTGTTGAAACAGGATTACCTACAATGGCAATATCTAGGAAGCCTCTTGGACTCAAGGGGTCTTGTCTTGTATCGATCCTTAACTATCTCCAATTAATTGGCTGGACAGCCGTCATGCTTATTGTAGGAGCACTTGCCATGGACAACGTATTCAGTACATTATTAAACGTTAGGCTATATTATATCTGGATTATAATACTAGGATTAATTGTTACATTATGGAGTTTTATTGGGCCGGAGAAATGGAGGAGTATTGAGAAGTTCTCAGCCATACTATTACTTGGACTATCATTATTCCTAGTGTATGCTATAGCTCAACAATTCAATATAATGGAGTTTTTCAAGGGAACATTCTACATGGACTATAGATTCTGGCTTGCACTGGACCTGGTGATTGCAATGCCTGTTTCATGGGCTCCATTAATAGCTGACTACACTAGGTTCTCTCATAGTATTAGAGATGGTTTCTGGGGTAGTTACATAGGATATTTCATATCAAGTTCACTCTTCTATTTCCTGGGAGCATTCAGTAATATAGCATTAAACCAACTTGACCCAATTAGTGTAATAGCATTTTATGGACTCGGCATTCCAGCGATGCTGATAATAGTATTCTCTACAGCTACTACAACCTTCCTAGACGTCTATAGTGCTGCTATAACCCTGAAGAATGTAAGGGAGAATATTGATGTTAGGAAACACATATTGTATGCAGGCTTGATAGGCACGGTATTAGCATTAGTATTTCCAGTACATGAATACGAATGGTTCTTAATACTGATAGGAGGAGCCTTTGTAAGCCTCACATCAATAATGATCATGGACTTCATATTCGATAGGAAAAACTATGATCCCCATAAGATATTGAACACCAATAAAAGAATTGATCCATTATCGATAATCATATGGTTCATAGGATTCCTTGTCTACATATTATTGGCTGCTCCAAGCCTGATCCCTGGATTATACATACCTATATTTACTGAAGTAGGCTCCATGCTTGGAAGCTCTATACCTACCTTAATTATCGTATCTCTATTGTACGCGATCTATGTGTTATATAGGAGGTGAGATCCATGTCTATGAAAAAATACAGTATTGGTAAGGTTAATAGGGAAATATTTGAAAATGTTATTCTACCTAATCTTGGTAAGAAGGATCCAAGTATAATAGTTGGTCCAAGATTTGGCGTTGACTTTAGTGTAATAGATCTTGGAGAGAAGGTGCTCATTGTTGAAGTTGATCCAGTCTTTGTAGTGCCAGAATATGGTTGGGAGAGAAGTGCATGGTTTGCAGTACATATACTTGCTAGTGATGTAGCTGTATCTGGTGTACCTCCTAGGTACCTATTTATAGATCTTAATCTTCCATTGAAGATGACTGATGAGGAGTTCAAAACCCTATGGACTAGAATACATGCTGAGTGTGAAAAACTAGGTATAGCTATTGCTGCTGGACATACTGGTAGATATGGTGGTGTTGATTATCCAATGATTGGTGGCGCCACAATGATTGGTGTAACAACAAGGGATCAATATGTAACTCCTGAAATGGCGGAGCCAGGGGATCTCGTTATAATGACTAAGGGCCCTGCTATAGAGACTGCAGGAATATTATC
>CAZVWZ010000066.1:0-3633 GCA_964631195.1 uncultured Desulfurococcaceae archaeon | reverse complement strand
GTATTGAAGTTGATCCTTATACAGCTATTAGTGAGGGCACGCTTATAGCTACAGTTAAGCCTGATAAGGCAGATCTTGCCATTAAATTATTGAGGGATAAAGGCATTGACGCCTCTGTAATAGGTGAAGTTACTGAGGATGACAATATTGTATTGGTTAAGAAGAATGGAGAAGAATTTGAAGTACCTCTTCCAAGCCAAGACCCGTTCTGGTTATTGTTCTTTAAGACATTAGATATTCTTAGAAGTAGAGGTGGAACTGAATGAAGAAGGCTATACCTATTGCACTCACTATAGCTGGTAGTGATAGTGGTGGTGGAGCTGGTATACAGGCTGATCTAAAGACTTTTGCCGCCATGGGTGTCCATGGTACATCGGCCATTACTAGTATAACGGCACAGAATACATATGAAGTTAGGGCCATACATGATGTTCCTCCTGAAATAGTTGTTGCTCAGATCGAGGCTGTTGCAGATGATCTTGGTGTTGATGCTGCTAAAACTGGTATGCTCAGTAATAAATACATTATCGAGGCTGTTGCTAAAACAGTTGATCGCTATGGTTTTCCATTAATCGTTGACCCTGTTATGATCGCTAAATCTGGTGCTAAATTATTACGAGATGATGCCATTGAAGCATTAATTAAAGAGCTAATACCTAGAGCATGGGTTATAACGCCAAATAGGCCTGAGGCTGAAAGGATCACCGGCATGGAGATCAAATCTTTAAATGATGCCAAGGAAGTTGCTAGACTAATTGTTGAAGAATATGGAGCCAAAGCAGCCGTTGTAAAAGGCGGACATATGGAGGGAGAATACTCTATCGATATACTATATTATAAGGGAAGATTCTATGAATATGGTTCAAAAAGAGTCATGAAGAATACAACACATGGTACTGGATGTTCATTCTCAGCAGCTATTGCAGCAGGCCTTGCTAAAGGTAGAAACATACCTGAGGCCATCGAAGTTGCAAAGAAGTTTATTACTATGGCTATAGAGTATGGTTTAGAGATCGGTAGAGGACATGGACCAGTAAATCCTATATCATGGATCATGATACCTGCTGAAAGATACCGTGTTCTCATGGATCTAGAAAAGGCTATTGAATATTTGAAGAGGCATGAAGAGATAGTAAATAAGGTTATTCCTGAAGTCTTCATGAATATTGGCATGGCATTACCTAAGCCTTATGCCAGATCACCTCTTGATGTAGCTGCAATACCTGGCCGTATAGGCAGATATCATGATACAATAATTGTTAAGGCTAAGCCTGAATTCGGTGTTTCAAAGCATATTGCAAATGCTATTTTAACCATCATGGAGTTTGATCCCACCATTAGATCTGCCGCCAATATCGTCTATGATAAGAGTGTTGAGGAAGCTGTTATGAAACTTGATCTAGTCTATAGTAGTTTTGATAGGAAGGAAGAGCCACCGAAGATAAAGAGAGTTGAAGGAGGCACTACTCCCTGGGGTATCAAGAAAGCTTTAGAGAAAATAGGTGGTAGAATACCAGACGTAGTGTTCGACTATGGTGAGTACGGCAAAGAACCTTTAACGTTTGTATTTGGTAGGAGTGCTCTGGATGTTGCCAGAAAAATTGTTGAAATAGCAAAAATAATGTCAAGATAATTTAAAACTGTATTAAGGAATAACATTTGTTTTTATAAAATATTTTAATATTATTTGATTGTTGTGATTAAGTATATAATTTAGCAATTATATTAACTTGACTATAGGTGATTAGAGTGTCTGAGGAATTACCAGAGACAATTAAGGCTAAGATGTTGAAAAAGCTTATGGACAGGCTCTCCAAGAAATCTCTAGAGAAAGGTACTCAATATGAGAATCCTGAGAAAATCGTATGGAGTAGATTGGCTGATGACAAGGCTAAGGAGCTTATGCGTAAGGCTAAACTACTTTATCCAAAAGCTTATCCATATGTAATAGACATATTTTACAGACTGCTTAAGCAAGGTGTCGTTAATGAGTTCGATGGATATACAACATATGTTTTATTACATAGAATCGGGGTTCCAGTTAAGCCTGATCTCAGAATAAAATTTGTCAAACACGGCAAAGAAGTAGATTTTAAAGAGTATATAGGTGATTAATTCAGCTGATTATTTATACCTTTATAAACTATTTTATGAAGAGACCATGTGGGCATAACCTGTTGTTCAAAATGGAGCAATTATATAAATAACATTATAATTTATTTAGAATAAGCTATCATTAATATTATAAATGTTAATGGTGAGAAGGAACTAGTGTCTATATTAAAGACACTCCTATTAATACGTGTAAGGCCTGGTAAAGAAAAAGAAGTACTAGAGAAGATCATTGGTATTCCTGAGGTTCTTGAGGCTGGTATAATTCTAGGTGATTATGATTTATATGCCCTAGTGAGAATCAAATCACGACCCGAAAAGAGGCATTTATTATACCTATTATTTCAAGTAATTGTCAATAATATCAGGTCTATTGATGGCATTATAATTACATTAACTCTTATAACATTTGATTACTTAACTAAGAAGAAATGGGAATTAATATCTACTGAACTTGTCAGGCCATCTCCCCTCCCATTGATTAACATTAATTATTATAATTCATTTATCTTATAATATATAGTATAAAGTGTGTTAAAGACTATGGTGCATATTTATGGATAGAGTATATTATATAGGTATAGCTGCATCTAGTGAGGAACCAAGTTCTAAACTAATTAAGAATACCAAAGACTTTCTTGATGGGCTCAAAGAGTATAGTGATATATTAAGAATTGTTCTTGGAGGCTACTGGGGACTCATGAAATATATTGCTGATCATGCGGATAAATATGGATTTATCACTATATTTATACTACCATCATATCCAAGAGAACATGTACCTAGAAAGAGGAATTTTATCCCTATAAACACGGGACTCGATTATCCAACAAGAAGCACGATACTAACTAAGACATCCGACCTACTTGTAGCCCTTGGCGGTAGAGTAGGTTCTATCACTGAAATAATGCTTGCTTATGACTATGAAAAACCAATCATAATATTGTATGATACCGGATATGATACAGATCGTCTTTATAAAGCTTTTAAAGACACTATTGATTCAAGATATTTGGCTCCAATATATTATGTCAGTAATGGTAAAAGGGCTGCAGAAAAAGTATTAGAAATACTTAAACTAAAATAGAGATTATAAAAAATTATTCGAAAATGGATCTAATTTTCTAAAATAATCCTTGTTATAAGTTTTTTATCAAGTTCCCTATACCTGAATGATACTATTAGTCCACGATATTTATCTAACTCGATTATATTGACTCCTCTATGTATCCTAAACTTATCAGTTTCCACACTTGAAACAGGTAGGGATAAGTCATAGGAATAAATAGTTAATTCATTATCCATTGATGCAGTTATAATAAGCCTTGGATATTTATAACCACTTAATGGTATTCCTCCAAAAACATTATTACCAACTAAATAGCCTGGTACATTATATGTTATTGGGGGAGATCTTGACAGTAATTCACTAAGTGATTCAATAATAAATCCTCGATATCCCATGTCAAATGGTGATACATCATATTGAGCTAGATTAGCCATAGTATTAGTTGCAAGAAC
>CAZVWZ010000065.1:0-7405 GCA_964631195.1 uncultured Desulfurococcaceae archaeon | reverse complement strand
CTATTAATGTATAATCCATTAGCTATACATTTACTTGTAATACCTAGTTCATTAGCCATCTTATATGCTTTGATTCTAGCCATAGGATCAGGCGAATCAAGAAATAATGGTAATTCATATTCGGATATAAATGGCAATATATTTTCAACAGATTTTTCTGTAGGAAATATTACATCAAGACCTAGATATAAGCCGTATTTTAATGCTACTTCCTGTGCATACTCTATAGCCTTTGAAACACCATTTCTATCAATAATACCGTCCTCACTTAGTAGATATTTATCTCCTTGATAGAATAGACTAGCTACAAGTAGTGCAGGATTTATTCCCGGATAACCACCTATTTTAACTCCTCCAATTTCAATAATCTTTTGATCACTAGTCCATGATTCGGAATAGAGCATACTCAACGTATACACCTAGTTAATGATTAGACCTAGATTTTATTAAAAAGAGACTATAAAAATTCGTTTATATTTTAAGATACCTCTCTAAGAATATTAAAGCTGGCAGCAAGATCTTTACTGCATCATCCATTTTCACTATTCTATGGCCCATGTCAGGTGCTATATGAGCTTCAAAGGTCTTTCCAAGCTCTAATAGCCTATTCATATATCTCAATACTGGTTTTAATGGAGTTCGAGTATCATTTTGTGGATGAATAATACATAGAGGACTCTTTATATTCTCTACATACGTTATAGGTGATCTCTCTTTCCATAATTCATGTTTACCAGCAAATAATACTTCTATAAACTTCTTAAATATGGCATCACTGAGGCCATACATTTCCTCCCAATCAATGATACCTGCACCTGCAACACCGCATTTCCATAGGTCAGGATATTTGCCTATAGCTAAATAAGTCATATAGCCTCCATAACTATATCCCATAATAGCTACTTGATCTTCCTTAACAACCTTGTTATCAATACCCCATTTTCTAGCATAGACTGTATCCAATAGATCGCCTCCTCCAGGGTCACCTATATCTAATGTACGGAATTCGTCTCCATAACCTGTTGATCCACGGAAATTAGGTGCTAGTACATGGTATCCATTCGCTACAAGTGATGCAATCATAATACTCCATACATCTCTCACTTCACTCCATGGGCCCCCATGAACATATACTACTCCAGGACCCGGCTTACTCGATATATTTGAGTATACTATGTACATAGGAATGTCTAGATCATCGAATGATCTATATTTTACGAATTCTACTTTACCCAGTGATTTAGCTATATCGTCGGGGAGCTTATTATCTATGAGTATATTGGTAGTCCCATCAGAAATATTGATCTTATATATTTTTGTAGGCGTAACTATATTGGATATTGCCAGGAAGACATGTTTACCATGGAAAGCTGGTATTCCATGAATCGTGCCAGTAGGCGTTGGTATTTCTTTACCATCTAAAAAGAGCTTTGACCTACCATTTTTCTTACCAATAGCCCATAGAATCTTTTCATTAGTCCATCCATAGTAATCATGTTCAACAGGATCATAATCATAGTAATCATTATGAGTAAACTTTACTTCACTTATTTCATTAGTTTCCGGATCGTATAGATACAGTCTATTCTTACCATTAAAATTACTCTCAAATAAAAGCCTCTCATCATATAATAGTGGAGCCTTATTATTTGAACCTTCTTTAGGTGTATATACTTTAAGCTCACTAGTATCCATATCATATATAAATAATTCAAAGGTCCTAGGATCTTTCCTTAAATTACCGAATCCAACAATGTATTTATCATTGAGATCAGTTGTAAAGGCAATAATATCTAAATCTGTAAGTTTTTCCCAATTACCTTTGAGATCAGATATGTATAGACCTATTCCTCCCGATGTAGCACCAGTAAATGCGATCTTGGAGCCATCGTATGAAGCGCTAAAGATCCTCATGAGTGGAGTTTCAGCTATAAGCCTCTCTTCACCACCACGTGCATCAACCATAAATAAACGATGCAATTCTCTACCCTTAGTAATGTCCCTTAAGAATATAACATATGGTGATTTGGTGCGAGTGATTAACGCATCCGTTATAGGCTCTATAGTGAGTCTCTTAAGATCTTTACCTTCAAGATCTATTGACCATAAACTAAGAACTCCTTCCCTCGTGCTAAGAAACACTATTCTTTCATGAGTCTCTCCTAACAATGCATAGCTCGGTATTTTTACAAGAGAATCAATAATGTAAGTAATTCGAGATAAATTAATAGTCATAGGGTACACCATATGTTTATTTATAAGAATCTTATTTTTAAATATGATTTTTTATTAGGTCTAATCATTTTTAGATCTATATACATAGACCGCTATTAGAATTAATGATAATATTACAAGCAATAATAATATTTGTTCAATTCCTATAATGTTATCAATTTCTTTGCCTGGATTAATGGGAGGCGTATAGTTTGTGGTAGGCGTTGTATTATTCATAGTTATTGGTGTTTTTGTAGTTAATATATTAGTGGGTTGAGTCGTTGAATTAATGTATTGAAGAAGTCTGCCTATATTGTATGTTTTGACGGGGTCTCCATTAACATATACTGTAATATTCCAGTCCATAATATCATTTAGTTTAGTAGGTAAGTCTATAGAGTATGTATATCGTCTAAGTATTAGTGCTTCACAAATCATATAATAATGCATATGTATATAGTGGATCTCAACATTCTTTGTCTCATTATTAATTATGATATTTGATATTATAGATTGCGATTTATATGGAGTAATACTAGTCTTGTAACTACTTAAAGGCTTTCCCAGCTCGCCAAAGATTACACCACATGGGCCTGCAGTTGCACTATGGACTTGGATAAAGATTTTATTGTCAGTAGTATTAATATATTCAATACTTGGATTTACTGGTGCAAATCTATAGATAAGTATAGATACATCTATTATTCCCTAAATACCATGGATTCTTTTATGACTTGTAGTATTAATAAATTTAGTAGTATTACATATTCTTCTGTCATTCAAGTACAGTATTAATGTATAGTTACCAGGATATGGAATACTTATTTCAAGAGTCTTTTCAAGTTCAATAGATCTATTTATACCTCTTGTACCCATAAAACCTATGGCTTGAACTATAATGTATAGTTTATTTGAAACATTAAATATTGATGGCTCTATCCAATATATTAATAATGGTTCTTTATAGTTTATCTTCATATATACATATAGTAATGATTTATTTTGTCCAGGTAATGAGTAAAGAATATCTATATAGGACTCTGCAACTTGTTTGGCACTAATTTGGGTATAGTAACTTTTTATATCAGGAATTTCAGCTATTGCATACGATTGGACGAATATTAATATAATTAATGATATTAGTAAAGCATTTCTTACCATGATTAATCTCCTATGAAGTAATAATTAGATTAATACTGTATATATCTATCAAATGAACAAATGCGTCAAGAATCCTTTGACATTTTGAATACGAATAGGCTTAGAAGATTAACCAGACTAGTGTAATAATTTTAACCACAAGAATAGTAGTGAATGTAATAAGAAATAATTGTGTTTTTAATCAGCCTATTACTGCTAATTCCTTTATTAATTTACCTTTCTTGAATCTTTCAAGTGTTAGTCTTTCAGCTTGAGGTATTGATGGTTTACCGTCTAATATCCATTCAGTTATTACTTTCCCTGTTATCGGCCCCATCATGTAGCCATGTCCACTATATCCCGTTGCAACGTATAGATTGTCATATTCTTCTATAGGACCGTATATTGGATGATGATCCGGCGTTGTTACGTAGTAGCCGATCCAGTATCTAAGTACTCTAGTATTTTCAAGCCATGGAAAGAACCTTATTAGAGGCTTTAAAGCTAAGGGCATGAAATCTATTCTTTGCGAATACAATGATAGCTCAGGCTCTTCTTCAATATCACGTCCTATATAGAAGTTTCCTTCCTTTGTCTGAACGATGTATGGTGCACCCGGTGTATCCCAGTCAACAACTAATGGCCCAAACGCAGGCTTATAAGCCTCAGTAATCATGACATGTCTAGGAATATTCTCGATGGGCATGTTTATACCAAGAGGCTTAAGTAAGTCTCTTGACATACTTCCAGCCGCAATTACCACAATATCGGATTCAATAATTCCCTTATTGGTTTCAGCTCCTAAGACTTTACTATTGCTAACAAGTAGTTTTTTAGCCATTGTATGAGTTTCTATTCTAACTCCTCTTGACTTTAATGTTTTATAGAATGCAAATAGAGTATCGAACGGATATGATTTACCAGCTGTTGGATCATACATTGTTGCTAGTATTCCATTTGTATTTATTGGGGGAACTTTCTCTTTTAACTCATCTAAATCTATCATTTTAGTAGGAACTCCTAAAGAATTGTGTAGTCCAACTAGTTTTTTAAACGTCTCAACAGTTTCTTCCCTACTTGCAATCCATACATATCCCGATTGATCATAGTATAAGCCGTTTTTGCCTAATTCACCCTTTACATATTCCTTCCATAGCTCTATACTATGTTTCATTAAGACAACGTGTTCCTCTGACGTAAATGAGGCTCTAATTCCTGTTGCACATCTACCCGTAGATCCTGATCCTATATAGCTTTTCTCTACTACAACGAGATCCTTGACTCCCCTCTCAACAAGATTATAAGCTATAGCTAATCCAGATATACCTCCACCAATTATGAGTACATGAGTCTTGATCACGATCTCAACCTCTTTCCTGCTTTTTTAGATCAACCGATTTAAGCAATAGGTTAATTTGAACAGGTATAATGGGTGCTCTAATACGAGGTATCATGAGTTCATCAGGACTCTTCTTAACCTTTCTAGCCAAGATCCTTATTACTAATGGAATACATGTTCTTCCCTGACAAGGCCCCATGCCTAGCCCTAGTTTTCTCTTAAGAGTTTCTAGATCAGTTATATTGTATTCCTCTATAGCTCGTATAACATCATCTAATGTGACGTCTCTACATCTACAAACAATTATTGTATTTTCATTCTTCTTTACTTCTCCACCCATATAGCTCTCACCTCCATAGCTAATTCCTTTGGAACCTCTATTGTTATAGACCATGTCTTATTGAATTCCCAAGCCTTAACAACTCTACCTTTCCCGACTCTCTCACCGACACGATTAAGTAGTATAACCTCATCACCTTTCTTAGGCACTGGTATAAATTCGTGTGGAACAGTTACATAGGCTTTATCAGGCTTAGACAAGTCAACAACAAATAATGCTAGCCCGGGACACTTAGGAACACATACCCCACAACCAATACATTTGTCCCAGTCTATCTTAGGAACAGCATTTATATTCTCCATAGTTATAGCTCCAAAAGGACATGCATCAACACATATATTACAAGGTATTTCCTCAGGACATTCAACTATAACTACAGGTCCTCTCCTCAATCTATCATCAGGAGGTATTAAACCCATGTTCCTTAACTCATTTACGCCTATTATACCAGTCTTTTTAAATTCAGGGACATGGCTTGCCATGAAACACGGACACCTCAAACCAATTGTTCGGGAGAAACACGTGGATTAAAAACAGGCGATGGATAATTCTTTCTAAGTTTCTCCATTTCCTCTATACTAACTGTAGCCTTTAATTTACCCTCTCTAGCTCTTGCAACGACAGGTGCAGTGCGGTATTCATTCCATAGGAAATTATAAAGCTTATCTCTTCTCTCAAGAGCTTCTCTAACATTCTTTTCACGAACAACTATATCTAAACCAGCTATCTCTCCCTCGATCATAGCTGTTGTAGCCTCTTCTATGCCTGATGCATCGCCTGCAATATACATGCCTGGAACACTTGTTTCGAGATATGGTGTTCTAAGAGGAACTAGACCTCCCAGCTCAGGAATCCACCTCATAATAGCCCCTGCTTGAGCAAAAAGCCGAGTATCAGGTTCCAAGCCTATTGCAAGCAAAACTAGATCACATGATATATCCTTTTCACTACCCGGTATGGGCTGGAACTTCTCATCTACTTCTACAATTGTAGCCCCTTCAACCTTCTCATTACCCCATGCAGCTTTAATTGTATGTCTCGTAAGTATTGGAACGCCATATCTCCTGATCTTGGCAGCATGAACGAACCATGCGCCATAATAAGGCATGATCTCGACTATTGCCTTAACTTTGGCACCAGCTTGCAGTAACTGATAGGAAACTATTACTCCAACATTACCTGAACCAACTACAAGGATTTCGTCTCCCGGTAGTATGCCATATTCATTCATTAGTGTCTGCGCACCGCCTGCACCCATAACACCAGGAAGGTCGTTGCCAGGAAACGTCAGGTACCTCTCGCTTGCACCAGTAGCTGCAATAATATACCTTGGTTTAACACGATAAAGCTTCTTCTTACTCATTAAACCTACCCATCCTCCACGGAAAATACCATATGCTGTTGTCTGTAGTAAAATCCTTACATTACTGTATTCTCTTACCTTCTTAGCAAAGTGCTCACCGATCTGGAAACCTCTCAGTCCACCAAAAAGCTCTTTTGACCCAAAGAACTTATGGGTTTGTTTAACAAGTTGCCCACCAAGCTTAAAGTGTTCATTAACCAAGACAATGTTTAATCCATATTTAGCCATAGCCAGAGTTGCTGCTAAACCTGCTGGTCCACCACCTACAACAAGAACATCAACATCTTCCAATACTTCTTCATCTTCAGCCTCAAACTGAGAATCTTGTAAAGGAATATCAGCCAATCCCTCCTGTACTTCAACTTTAATGCCTTCCCTAACCGGTTCAATGCATGTCCTTGAATTAGGTATACCATCTATTTTCATGAAACAACTGCTACACTTGCCAATCATACAAAAAGCTCCACGAGGTCTATTGAGTTTAATACTTCTAGTAAAGACATTTATTCCAATAGCGTATAGAGCTGCCGCTATACTCTCCCCTTCATAAGCCTCTACTTCCATATCATTAAAGTAGAACTTGATCTTTCTTCCTCGTTTAAAGGTGAGAATTGGATGTTCCCAAATACGCTTGTCTTGCTTGGTAAAACTCGGCAATAACTAATCACCATTCATAACCATTTATGAGATGAATAAAATAAACTTTATTCTACTTCCCACGAACAACTGGAGTTCTGTGAGGCAGAATATACCTATATATTATTAGTAATACAAAAGCTAGAATTAACGAAGCAATAGCGGCAAGCAAAAGATCGGTTTTTGTTCCAAGAACAACAGCCGCTATAACCTCACGGATTGCTATCACAAAGCCTACTTCTGCTATACCAACAAGATACATTTCTGGCTTCCTCCTACCAACTATTACGCTCCTAATGATCTCAGCAAATACTATGAGGAGAAATACATCATTTATAGTAATCTGTAGCTCAGCAGCAGTAGCTTGCTCAAT
>CAZVWZ010000064.1:0-7573 GCA_964631195.1 uncultured Desulfurococcaceae archaeon | reverse complement strand
CGCCCTCTAGAGACTCCCGTGTAAACGGGAGCCTATGAAAGAGGGTTCCGTCGGGTGGCATCCATTCTCTCCATAAATTACAGTATTAGTTGATTAGCACTACTCTATTCTTATAGAAGTATTTGATGCGGGGGGTGGGATTTGAACCCACGCAGGCCTACGCCATCGGGTTTCCCGCTTCAGCAAGTCCTGAGCCCGACCCCTTTGACCAGGCTCGGGCACCCCCGCTTTCAATGCTATTTTATAGTTTCCAGTCTTCTATTTTTATATTGTTTATTAGGGTTAAGATGTAAGATTTATTATTTGAGGGGTACTTGATATGGATTCAACTATTTTAGCTTATCTTTTGATTATATTGGGAGCAATTCTTATACTTGTTGAAATAGCTACCCCAGGATTCTTTATTGCTGTGCCTGGAACCATCTCTATACTCTATGGATTAGCTATTCTATTATTTCCATGGCTTTTAGAAACATGGTGGGGGCCATGGATATTATTAGGCTTAGCTTTTCCACTTGGAGCATTTACCTATTATATATATCGTCAACTATCGCCTCCTTCTCCACCAGTTACTGAAAGTTTTGAAGGCCTCATTGGGAAGAGAGGTATTGTTGTAAAAACCATTAGGCCTGACAACATTGATGGTAAAGTTAGAATTGATAGTGATATATGGAGTGCTACATCAGAACAAATCATTGAACCGGGAACAAAAGTTATTGTAATTGGTGTTGAAGGTGTCCATTTAATTGTTAAACCTATAATGGAAAAGAATATAGTTTCTAGAGAACACTAGATTCTATAATAGTGACTAAATTATTTTGAGGGGTATTGTATATGATTGATCCATTTACGTTACTTGTAACTCTTATCTTAGCCATTATCATAATAATAATTATTTCTAAGGGAATAGTTGTTATAAAGCCATGGGAAGCAGGCATTTATATACGTCTTGGTAAATTCGTAGGTATATTAAGACCTGGTGTACACTGGGTACCGCCTTTCATTAGCCGTGTGGACAGAATCGATCTAAGAACTCAGGTAGTTGATGTACCTAGACAAGATGTTATTACAAGAGATAACTCTCCAGTAACAGTTGATGCTATAGTCTACTTTAGAGTAATTGATCCTAAGAAGGCATACTTTGAGGTAACAAACTATAGGCAGGCAGTAATAGCACTTGCACAGACAACACTGCGTAGCGTTATAGGTGACATGGAGCTTGATGAAATACTCTATAACCGTGCAGCCATAAACAATAGGCTTAGGCAAATACTTGATGAAGCAACTGATAAATGGGGTGTACGTGTAGAGACAGTAGAGATCCGTGAAGTAGAGCCTAGCCCGCGCGTTAAGCAGGCCATGGAAGAGCAGACTAGTGCTGAGAGGGAGAGACGTGCAGCAATACTTAGAGCTGATGGACGGAAGAGAGCAGCAATACTTGAGGCTGAGGGTGAGAAGACAGCTCATATACTCAGGGCCGAGGGTGAGCGTATAGCTGCTATACTTCGTGCTGAGGGAGAGAGATTAGCAACGATCCTTAGGTCTCAGGGTGAGGCACAGCGTCTAAGGATACTTGCTCTTGGAGCAGCTAGTCTCCACAGCCACGCTCTGACAGCTATGAGCCTTAATACGCTCGAGAAAATGGCTGATGGAAAAGCTACTAAGATAATCATTCCATTCGAGGTATCAAGGCTTATAGAGGCAATAGCAGCCTATCTAGGGAGAGGTGTTAGAGAGCCGCAGGTGAAAGAGATTGACATTCAGAGACTATTTGAACTAGTTGGTAAACCAGAGGAGGTATTAGGTACAATACCTAGTTACGAAGAATTATCAGCAGAAGTTAAGAAGGCACTAGAAGAAGTTAAGAAAACAAGGTTAAAACCATCAGAACTAGCAAAAGAAGCTGAAGAACTACTTAAGGAAATAGAAGAAAAAGCAGAAAAATAGCGCCGGGGGCGGGATTTGAACCCGCGCGCCCCACGAAGGAGGCAGTGGGTCTCCCGTATGTGCCGGAATAGGGTCTCGAGCCCACCCCCTTAGGCCGCTCGGGCACCCCGGCTCAGGTTATTTTTTGTCCTTAAGGGATATTATTTTTTGATTCGTAAAAGAAATGGTGCGGCGGCCGGGATTTGAACCCGGGATCTCCGGCGTTCTGTGATTTTAGGAATCAGCCTTGGCAGGCCGGCGTCCTAGTCCAGGCTAGACGACCGCCGCCTTTCCCATTGTAGTATTTTTGGTTATCTATTGGATTTAATATTTTTCTATTATTGTAAAGAAATTATTCTGCCTTTATTTTTCTTCTCCGTTCTCTTCACTTTTTCAATTTCTATCTTCGCTAACCTCTCAGCTCTTCTAGATAATTCTCTCATTACATCATTCTTAGATACTATACTCACTATCTCTCTGTCCTCGCTCAACACAGGTATACCATTAAGTTTTGCTTCCTCCATAATATCTAATGCTCTTGTTACCATTATATCTGGAGGAACATATTTCCTATAAGGCACCATTGCATCTATGGCCAGTAAAGGAGTTATCTTAACATACCTGCCCTTCTTAGCAGCTCCTCTAACAAGTTTTCTAACCCATATTAGACGTCGACTCTTAATACCTGTCTTAGCATCTTCGAAAGCTATGAAAGGAAGTCTATTAGTAGATATAACACCTAGTACATTAGATCCGTCAAAAACCGTTATTGCATCAAGATATAATGTCTTCATCTTGTTAACAACATGATATAGGCTATGGAACGGATTTACTGATGCTATTTTACTAGGTAGTATAATGTTCTCAACAAGTATGTCTCTAAGTAAATCTTTGGAAGCCCTTATAACATGATCTTTAGTGATGAATCCAATGATCTCTCCTCTTTCATCAATGACAAATACCACTTCACTTTCACTTCTAACCATGTTAAAAGCTATCTCTTCGATAGGAGTATTTAGGTGAACTCTAGGAATATTACTCTGCATAACAAAGTCTATGAAGAACCTATCTCTAACTCTCCTTCTCCATAAAGGACCTTTAAGGCCTAAGGCACGTAGCATATTCCATTTAGTGACTACGCCAATAATTTCTCCATGTTCATCTACTACCAATAGGTAATCTGTACGTTTATTCAACATCTCTTTACGAGCATGCTCAACTGTATCATTAATTGATACTGCAGGTAATTCCTCAACAAATATATCTTCGGCTCTAATACCTATATAGGTTGGTTTCTCAATAGGCTTGGCAACCAGTACTTGTTCAAGAATTCTTTTTCTAGATACGAAAGTTATTCTTTCCTCACGAGCCACAGGTACAGGGATAACCTTAGCAATAGGTACAGGTACTCTACCAGGCTTAGCTCCCTCTAGATATGCTCTAATTAAGTCCTCATATGTTAATACACCAATAACTCTGCCATCGGAATCTATAACTGGTACCAATGGAAGATCTTGTTCAGCAACAACCTTGGCAACCATCTCAATGGGCATGTCATTAGTTGCTACTAATACTCCACGCAACATTATACGCTGTATTTTAGCAGGTGTCGTAATATGTTGCTCACTTTCACGATGGAAGAGCCATCTACTACTACGTATAAACTCCTTATATGTTACAATACCCATTGGTATAGGTTCGTCAAGACTACGTACTGCTACAACTCCTGGAAGCCCATAGTAAACAATCCTACTCCAGACTTTATTTACACGATCCCTCCATGAAATAATATATTTATCTAGATTCTTCTTAGTCATAACTTCTTCAACTGTTTCAGCGAGTGGTCTATAGCCTGCTTTAATGAGATAATTTAATAGATCGTTATATGTAACTACACCTATAAGCTTATTATCTACAAGGTTATCGACTACAGGTGCACCTATAGTTTTAAATTCTCTAAATTTGTTAAATGCTTCACTAACATCATCATCTTGTGTAAGTATTGGATACTCTCTAATTACATCCTTTACTCTTATACTAGTATGATGACTTGTAGGCATGATGAGTTCAATAGGTGTTAGAAATCCGTATACTTTATTCTCCAAAATATTTCTAACAACAGGTAATATCTCCTCGTCATATTTACGCGCTTCAGCACGTACAACTGTAAGTGGTAAATCCATTTCTTTAACTATAAATTTAGGTCTTCTAGCAATTTCCCAGATCCTCAAATAATACACCTCAACAATTAACCCTCTAAAAATTAGTGCTGATTAAACTATTGATATTGGATATTATAAAAATATGGTACATTAGCACATCATACTTTATCATAAAATAATAAAGAATTTCTGGATCACATAGAACATAATAAAAACATTGACGGTAAAAAATAAGAATCCTAAAACATCATAGAACTATAAACAGGAAGCCGCCGTAGTATAGCCCGGCCAAGTATGCGGGCCTTTCGAGCACTTTACCGGAGAAAGCCCGTGACCCGGGTTCAAATCCCGGCGGCGGCATAAGATCTACTTTTCATCTAATTAGCATATAGTGTATTATTAGAATATGCATTAACTCAATGCATATCTCTTACTTACTACTTAGTTTTAAATGCATCCTAATATCATATAATAATATAGCCATCTTAATATGTGAAGGCAGATCATGAGGTAAATTAGCGATCTTTAGTGGCTTCCCGTACTGTAGTTCTGCTTTAGTAAATTCTCCATCACTACCTTGTATAATTATTGCTATATCTTCATCAAACGAGATATTCCTAATATCTATTTCTTCACCATGCTTACTTAAGAAATATATTTTATTAATACCCAATACTTCTTTCAGATCAGTAAGTTCTGGGAGGACTATTAATGGCTTATCGTATTTATATGAAAACCTATGCGCTTCCGGTACTCCAACTTGTGCCGCAGCCCCTGATGGTTTTATGATTGCTGGCGTTCCTATATCAAAAGCATATACAGTTTTTATAAAATCAAGCAATCTCTGAACACTAGCTACATTATATATTCCAAATATTATTCTAGGCATACTATATCCCACCACTATCAAGTTTCTCAGCAACAGATAAAGCTATTGCCTTGGATAAAGGCACGGGTACAGCTTCACCAACCATATTATACTGTTCATCACGGCCACCGAGGAAAACAAATGTATCTGGAAAACCCATAAGTCTAGCCTGTTCTCTAACGGTTAGGAAGCGGTTCTCAAAAGGATGTATAAAACGTGAACTACCAAGTACGGTCGGAGCAATACGGTAAGGGTGAAGACGGATTAGATTAGGTAACCTGTGTCCTCTAGCACCTTCATAGTAAATCAAGGCTTCACCCCATTTAAGCCTAGAAATTCTTTTAAGTTTCTTTCTAGGCATTGAAGGTACATCATGATTCGGTGGATACGATGTACCTGGTTCAGGTAATCCGGATAAAGCCTCTGCAACTACTACTCTTTTTCTAGTACGTTGAGGCTTTATCTCTACATTTGAAATAAATACTCTAACTCTATGGCTTGGTGTTCCATAATCTTCTGCACGAAGTATATTAAAGTATATTTTCTTATAACCAGCAATTCTAAATTCTTTCATAAGTGCTACCTTTAAACCGTTATCCATAATTGCAGGCACATTCTCCATAATGAATACTTTAGGCTTTAAAATACCAACTAATCTAATGAAATTAAGAGTTAAACGGCCTATAGGATCCTTATAAAGTCTATCTAATGGATTTCTCTCCCTTCTAGGATTAGCTCCGGTAAAAGGTTCGCAGGGAGGGCTGCCTATAACTACATCAATGTTTTTACCAACAAGGTCAAATATCATATCTCCATTTACATCCTTTATATCCTCGGTGGTAACTATAGTGTTGGGGAAGTTCTGTTTATATGTCTTTGCTGCTGGAGGATAATTGTCTATAGCAAGCACGTGTCTAAATCTGTTTGTTAGGTAAAAGCCTAGAGAAAATCCTCCCGCACCACAGAAGAGATCAACTAATATGTATTTATGCCTCAAATGCTCTGAACACCTATTTTCTTAAGCATTTCTTCGATTTCATTAATTCTCTTTTCAAGAATTTTAACGGCCAGAGAACCATCATATTCTTCTAACATACTACCACATCTAGGACATATAAAATCGTACATCATCGCCTGATCCATTGTAAATCTTAGTCTGTCTTTTGGACAATAATATATAGCAGGTTGCTTCTCATACTCAAGTCTTATCCTTAATTTTTCTAATGCCCTCTTAAGCCTAGTTATCAACACTGACTCTATATTTTCAGTATCAATATACCATCCCTGTAAACTACGATCTTTGCTAGCCATTCTTCTAAAAGATATAATACCTTGTTCAGCAAGTATTTGTAGGATCCTACGTGCTTCATTAGATTTAAGGCCGAGATTCTTGCTAATATATTCTTCAGGAATAACAGTACCTTGTTCAGCAAGATAATCAAATATCAAACGTGCCTTCTTACCATAGCCAGGAGTATGCATATCAAGTAGTGCCTCTACGAGTTCAGCAATTTGATTAATTGCTCTCTTACTACCTCTTACCAACAATCCTCACCTTTTTACCCTTAGACGATGGCTCAATTACTATTCTCGCACCCTCATATGTAAAATATAATTCCTTACCCATATAATATCTATCTAAAAATATGGCTAAAGCAGCTACTTCTGAATGAGGCTGGTTACCAACGGCAATATTATAATCCGCCTTTTCATAAAAATATCTAGGTACTTTTTCAGCACCAACAATAACAAGTATATCTTTACCTGAATTCCTTATTTCATTGATCACATCATCAATATTAATTCCGTACATCGTTAAATGAACAACTATTCCTTTAAATTTCTTCCATATTTTAACATACTTAAATGAATCAATGCCTTGGGCAATAAATAAACTACCTCCCCAATTATATAGTACTTTCCTTATAGAATCCATAACCTTGTCATCAACTATATCAGCAAGTATAAATCCATGTGCACCGAAAGCTCTTGCTACAAGGGCTACATGTGTTGTTATTCTCTTATCTCTATCTGGTCTATGTCCTATTCTAAGAACATATATTCTTTGTCTACTATATCTAGGACTATACATAATCTGTCTACTCCTCATTATAGCCAAGAATACTATATATAGTATCTAACAAACTGTTGATATTAATACCTTTATAGGCGGAAATGGGAACTATATATTCCTTCTTAATTCCAAGTTCTCCGTGCATAAATTCCATGATCTCTTTTATACGACCACTATCTATAAGATCAATTTTGTTTAGCGCATAAACAATAGGTTTTCCATGAACCCCTATATGGCTAAAGATTCCCCTTGTAGAACGTATTTCTGCTCTTATATCATTGAATCTCCTAGATGAATCAATAACATTTATTATTAGATCCGAATACACTACTTCTTCTAATGTTGCGTAAAAGGCTTCTACTATCTCTGGTGGTATATCTCTTATAAATCCAACAGTATCTATCAATATAACCTTATAACCATTATATATTAACGATGATGCCTTAGGAGATAATGTAGTAAATGGTTCGGGTCCAACGGGTTTATACTGTTTAGTCAATCTATTAAATAATGTTGTTTTACCAGCACATGTGTAACCTACAA
>CAZVWZ010000063.1:0-7809 GCA_964631195.1 uncultured Desulfurococcaceae archaeon | reverse complement strand
CTTTTATAGTCGTTTGTCTAGAGTTAAGGAATTAATTAATAGGTATAAATATGTCTTAGTCTTTGTTAATACAAGAGATCTTGCAGAAAGGATTGGTTGGGGTTTATCCAGCCTATTTGGCTTTAGAGACAAGGTAATGGTCCATCATGGAAGTTTATCTAGGCAACATAGGCTTAGAGCTGAGAGACTATTTAGAGATAGGAAAATTAATGCTCTAGTTGCAACATCTAGTCTTGAACTAGGTATTGATATAGGTCATGTAGAATATGTCATGCAATACATGTCGCCAAGACAGGCTGTAAGGCTCATTCAGAGAATTGGAAGGAGCATCCATAGAATTGAAGGAGTGCCTAGAGGGTCAGTAATCACCTTGGGAAACTTCTTTGATGTACTTGAGTCAATAGTTATTGGTAGAAGAGCTTTCTTAGGTCAACTCGAGGATGAAGATATTCCTCAGAAACCACTTGATGTACTAGCTCATCAAATAGTTTTAAGGATCCTGGTAGAACCTGGTATTAAATATGATGATTTGTTTTTAGAATTTCATACTTCTAGGGTATTTAATGAACTAAGTGAAGAAGAGTTTAAACAAGTAGTTGATTATCTCGTGTTATCCCGTATCATTAGGGTTAGAGATAATAGGCTTTATCCTAGTTATAGAGCAAAGATTTACTTCTATCGTACAACAATGATTCCTGATACAAGGAGTATAGCTGTTATCGATGTAAGTACTGGTAAGAGAATAGGTATATTGAACGAGGAGTTCATAATATTGAATCTCGAAGAAAATTCAATACTCGTACTAGGCGGTGGTTCATGGAAAGTAATAGGTTTCGATCAAGATGAAGGCAAGCTCTATGTAGAGCCAGTCGAGGAAATAGCTCAGGTCATTATACCAAGATGGGAGGGTGAAAGCATTCCTGTCGAGTATAAGGTTGCTCGAGAAATGGGTGCTTTTGTTAGACTAGTCATTGAGAGAGATATGAATTATGCAATGAATAGGCTTGGTTATCATAATTTAAAGATCTCTAAGGAATCTAAGAAGATCATAGATAATTTGCTTAATTCTGCAATATCTACTGATATAGTTCTGCCTAGCGATCGCAATATGGTTATCGAAATTAATTCTGAGAATAAATACATCATACTATATGGGTTCTTTGGTTCAAAGGTGTCTAACACACTTAAGGAGATAATTCTTGCTTTAACTAGAAAACACATATATGCACAAGTATCAGCTTATGCTACACCATATTATATTATTGTATCATTTAAGAATTATAGACCCAAGGTCGATGATGCATATGAAATTATTTATAGATTAAAAGCTCTTGGTAGTAATCCTAAACTATTCGAGAAATATGTTTCAAAGATTATAAGGGAAAGCAAAACCTTCTTATGGAGAATATTTTTCGTTGGACAAAGATTTGGAGCTATAGATATTAGGAAGAAAGAAAAGCTTTCTAGGAGTATTCTCAAGGCCTTAGCTGATACAGTTATTGGTGTCGAGGCCTATAGAGAGACCTTACTTAGAGACTATGATCTTGTAAATACATATCATTTATTAAGAGGACTATACATAGGAGTATTAAAGGTATATGTGTTTATAGATCGAGAGTATGTTTATCCACTATTTAAAGAAGCTATAAATAGAATACCAAGTTCTATGGAATTACATGTAATTGATCTTGAGACGTATAAACAGCGCTTATTGAAGAAAAAGGTCTCCTTAATATGTATGATCTGTAGCTATAAGTGGAGCTTAAGAGTAGAGGACGTGATTAAGGAATCCTATATTGAATGTCCTAAATGCAGTTCCAGATATGTAGCTGTTGTAAAAGGTGATGGAGTTAAGGAGCAGGAAGTAGTGAAAAAAGTTCTAAGTAAGAAAAGGCTTAGGCATGATGAAAAACAGATTTATAGGGATCTCCAGAAGCGAGGCTTACTTGTAATGGACTTTGGTTCCAAGGCTGCGCTTATACTTGCATCTCGAGGTGTTGGTTTTACCGAAGCTGTTAGGATAATAAACAAGTATAGGGGGGATGAAAGGGAATTAATTAAGTTACTTTATGAGGCCGAGAAGAAGTTTATACGTATTAAGAAGTATTTAGATAGACCTAAGGTATAAGACCTAGTGCTCTAAACGATTCAATTACTTCCTCTCTCCTATATTTAGTTGATCTTTTCCATGCCCTGACATTACCAGTAATTAAAGGTACAAGAATTTTTTCAACAAGTACATCTGCTAAGGGACAAACCTCTAGACATAATCTACAACCACTACAAGGCACCTTCGGCAATGGGCCTTTGCTAGTCAATTTAATTACATTCATTGGACACCATATAACGCAGCTACTGCATCTTGCACAACCATGTATTCTATATATTATTTTTAATACATCGATAAGATCCTCTATGCCTTTCTCTTCATATATTCTATACTTAACCGTGTTTTTGTCAATAATGATCTCTGCTTTGTTGCTACGTATTAACCAGCTAAGTGTATCTTTATTTCTGGATATAGTTAAGTGTTTAAGCATTTTTATATTAGCTGAAAATTGTTGCTGAGCAGTATCTGGCACAAGATCTTTATTGAACAGTATGTATTTCCAGTTGTTAGCTTCCTTATGCTCTATAGGTGTCAAATTAATTTTACTATGGAGTAATCTAAGTCTATATTCATTAACCCAATCAATGTTATAACCAGGTATTTTTATGGCAAGTCTTTGCTTCGCAACCGCTGGAGTTAGCCAACGCCATAAACCATAATTTATCCATTCCAGTGGCTGATTTAGTCTCTTCCTCCATCGCTCAAGTACATCGATCCATTTATGCCATAGGTCGGGATATGTCCTTTCAACCTCCTTGAACTCTGCCAAAGTACTAGATGGGCATACATAACATCCAAGTCTCTCGAAACCTAGATCGTATAATCTATTATAAGGTAACTTATGTTTGAATATGTATAGCCATATATGCAGCTGACTCCATTCTTGTATAGGCGTTATACTCAATAGGTGAGGTATCCATCTATTTCTCCAAACCCTTGGACTCTTAGCTCGATCAATGGACTCATAGGCTCTTTGGCCAACAACATTTAGTGCTCCATTAGGCCATTTATGCCTCGCAATACGTGCTAATGGAACGAGCTTAATGATCTTACAGCACCATCTATAATCCTTGCCTGGAGGACCAAAGATCTCTACTGCATCCCAGAAAGCATTTCCTGCACTAGCAATTATTTTCTCTAAACCATATTTATCAGCAATAAAATCTACATTAGCTATGGTATCTGGAAGCTCTAAACCAGTATCATTAAATAGTAGTTTAGCGTCTCCCAATGTCTCTAAAGTTAGATGAAGTGCTGTAAGACTATCCTTTCCCCCGGAATACGATACAACAACTTCTTTCCTTACCTTTTCAGACATAGAGTATAGAAAAGCCTTTGCCCTTGATTCGAAATAGTACAGGCCATATTTATTGTGTTTTAATACATCATGTATATTGGCATGACGTTCACTCGTCTCCCTAGGTCTATGAATATATTTAAAAACCTTGGTAACGACAACTGTCCCATCAATGTTTTCAGCTAATCCTCTAATCTTACCTTTGCAATCCACTACTATGACTTGTCTACTGCTTGAAGAATAGTTTTCTCTAATAATTTTCTTTACACGTATAAAACCATCATATATTACATAATCTACTAAGTTTTCTTCATATGCAATTAATGCACCAGTAGAACTAAGTCTAAATCTCCATCTCCCCCTAAATGGATCATAGAATAATTGGCCAATGACATTGCCCGAACTTATAATTTCCCACATTTGATCCCAATGAGGAACCTTATTTAGTAGAATGAACTTGTTATGGATAAATCTATCATATATGGTATCATCACTAAATTCGTATCTAATGGCCTTAATTAGTTTCTCATAATCTTTTATAAAACCAGGCCTAGCATCTCCAGGATCAGTTATCCTTAACCTAAATACATTATCTTCATTGCCAGGCTCGGGCTTAATTAGCGGAATATTATATATAGGATCCCAGTAAATCGTTGCTCTAGCAGGCCACGACACTGTAAATCACCTTTAATTCTCTAACAATAGAGTAATACATATAGTCCCTTATATCCTAGTAGATCGTATATTATTTAGACTTTTGCCTAAACCATTAATTAAGAATTCTTTATAGATCCTTGAAGGTGATGTAGACAATTCGGGAGAACCTTTAAATACCTTCCCATATACTCACGATAAACACGAGTTACGTAGATTGTGATGTATATGGTGTTGTGCATGAATAAGTTTATATACTCCATAATAATTGGATTGCTATTCATAACTAACTTGGCATCAGTTATAACAGTTACACCAGTATATAGCGAAAGCCTAAAGGCTCTACAGGCAACAGGGGATATTAAGCTATTGTCAGCGTTTAATATAACGGATCCATTGCTAGTCAGTGAAAACATATCAATCTATTTCACAAATTGCTGTCTATTTGCATTAATAGACTTGCAAGCTCTACTAGATCAGGGAGTAGAGCTTTCTCCAGCGAAAGTATTGGCTACTGATGATGTTAATAAAGTAGGAATAGCTATACTAGAGTATATTGATCTTAATTACACAACATCAACTTGGCTTACTTCGCAAGTAGGAGAATATAATGTTAAGTACATGATATTGAGAAACAATAATGATCCTAATCTAGTACTGCTTATTGTCAATATAACAACTATAAAGCCTATACTTGAAGAATATGATTTACTTAGAAAGCCTCTATGGCTTAGAATAAGAGACTATGATGTTCCATATCCAGATAGTGCTATAAGTGACAATAGATTTGCAGTAATTGAGCCATTTGATATTGACTGGGATCAATACGTTACAATAGACTACTACGTTAATGATAAAGAAGTTGACAAGGCAAAATACGGAACGTTCGTCAATATAACGATCAGATTGCCTTTTGAATTAGAGGACTGGCTTAACATACCTGATGAGCCTCCACTAACATTCAATGAATTCTATAATATTACAGTATGGATGGTTAATATAGATAATGAAACAGATAAAGATCTTATATTCAGTGAAACGAGCGGTACATCTAATAAATACTTTGGCACCACAAGTGGATCTATTACTTCAGATGGCTACTACATAGTTATTAATGGTACAGTACAGGACTTTAGGCCAGGAGCATTTCATGATGACGGCAACAACAAACCAAAGATACTATATGGACTTGACATAACACTATTCTACAACAAAACACTTAACCTAACATTATTAGGTTTCGATCTCTCGGGAACCGATGCTAGTGATTGTCCAAATGTAGAGGATTCACTTGCAGTATCAAAGTGGAATGTAATTGATACTACGGATGAAAAATATGTAGAAATATGGTCCTCTGTAGAGGAAATCGATAGAAACGAGGCGTTGGCAGGCCCTGATGATGTGTTGAACCCTGGTGATAGCATTGTGTTTAGAATACACCATCTACCTGAACCATACGTTGAGGATGATCTAGAGGAGATACTGTTTACTACTGATTATAAGAAAGATGATAAGAGAATACATGTTACTAGCTTTTCCATAGCAGCTTCATTAGCTGATGGTGTTGTAGAATACAATGTTGAACTGCCTGAGGAAGAATGGGGTGGATTAACAGCATTTGTAGCATTCAACTTTAGTGATACTCAGTGGATATTAATTGAAGAACATCCAAAATGTTATCTACTAAACATCACAGTATATCCATATGCAGAATTAGGCGTCTTGCCTAATTACGATGATGCTTCCGATCATATAACAAGAGATTTCTACGACCCAGCTGTATCAGGTTATACAGTGGCTCCTGGAGACTACATACTTGTTAAGGGCCATGGCTTTATAACTGAGGATGGAGTGGACGTCTATATTAATGACACTATAAAGCTTGAGAAGCTATTAGAAGTAAACAGGTCAGACGATCCAGATCTTGATCCGGGTATTGTATACCTTGTCGTTAAAGTATGGGAGGATGGAGGAAATATAATCTGCCTATTAATTGATGAGAATGGTACAATGCATAATAGGGAGAATAACACAGTAACAGTTATTGGAACACTATATTCGAGCACCAATAGTTACATGTTTGACTATAACCTGACCATAGGATTTCATCCCGTTTTATGGAAGGTTATGATCAATCCAGAACCATATTATGATAACGAAACGAAGAAGGTCTATATAATTGAGAGAGACCCCGCCTTTGAAGTCTACTATCCATTAATAGATGATCCAGAGGCTCCTGGAGGAGATAGATTCGACAACGGAACATGGGATGAGTTTAAACTAGAGATCATAGGCTTCAATTCAACATATGTGCTTGTCTACCTAAATAGGACAGATCCCTATCCTGATGACTACCTCTGGAATAACCTTAGCTTGACATGCGGATATGCTCTAAAAGACTATACTGGCGAGACAATACCCTTCTTGCCAATGGGCTACTACCTCATTACAGTAATTAATGGTACAGAGACTATTGTCCCAGATGTACTTAAGAAATTAGAGACGACGTATGCATTTAAGGTTCATCCTAACCTAGATATAGATGTGTTACCAACAGATGATACTGAAGGTAGGAGATGCGATAATGTATCAATAAGCATTGTAGGCGGCTTACCAGATTCTGATTTAACATTAAATGGAGAGGCAACTATAGCTATTCAGACAGATATGTTTGGCGGCCCCGAATCATGGCGTACAGAGTCACTAGCTGTACCCATATCTACTGACGAACGGGGTACAGGTAATGTTGTAATAAATGGTACTGTATTTTACAGTACTTCAGAACTAGAATCTGATATACACAGATACCTAGATAGTAAGTTATTTGTTATGACGACTGAAGGCGATATAGAATTTAACATTAATTATAGTGCTGTATTCTCCAGCTTCACAAATGACTCCATCACGGTATCATATGATGATTCTGAGTATGACTGGGGTACCAATACAGAGAGAGAATTTATCTTAGAGCTTGAGGGCGGTGTACACTACTTCGCAGTTACTGACGAAATTGACTGGGAGGCATCAGTACATATACCTAGAACACAGCTTGTAATAACAGTTCCTGAAGTAGTTCTTCCTGGCGACGAGATTACTATACAAATAGTTGTCCATAAGACCGAGACAACAGATAATCTGATCATACCTGATCAGGTATGGGATATACTATATCCATACTGGATAGATGTTAGAATAGTCGATCTAACGGCTTCATCGACGGGAACAGGCTGGACTACATTATATGGTGGATGGCTTGAATTTGACTCTGTAACTACAGAGATAGTTCTTGATGACGGTAAGGTTGCAAGGCTTGAGAGATTATTAGAGGATATTGATGGCGATGGCGTTAACGAAATGGTATTCCTTGTTAAAGTACCAGCTCCACTTGTATCAGGCGATGTAACCCTAAGAGTCGATGTTAAAGTTAGACTAGCCTTTGAGAATACTGCGAATGAGACTACACTTGAATTAAGGGATGAAGCCTGTTACTTCTTCGCAAACTACACAGGAGCAAGGATATGGGCTACCAAGTACACCAATATACTGTACGGCGGAGATCATCAATTAGTAACAGTACTAGGACTATTGGAGGCTAAGCTCGACTATATTAACGAAACTACGGTTTACATAAAGGCAAAGGTTGACGATACATGGACCTACCTAAGATTCAACCTAACGTACTTCCTAGAGGCCATGAACAACTCCATAATAACAAAGATTGATGGCAGCACTGCCACTATATTAACCA
>CAZVWZ010000062.1:0-7980 GCA_964631195.1 uncultured Desulfurococcaceae archaeon | reverse complement strand
GTGTCCCGGGTATGGGATGATCACGTGGAGGCTCCCCCTGGTGTCATGGCCTCCCGTACATTGTGCTATTCTATACTTGTGTACAAAATAATTGTACAAAGATCCTTATCCACACGATCCTCTAAAAGGACAAGAAGCGCAGGGCGAATATTCTTCATAATAATACTGTTCCAGATCTATTTCTTCAAGAAGTTTTACAAGTTTTTTCCTCTTTTTCATATTATCTTTAGACATAATACTTCTCCTAAGTGGGTCTATGTTATGAAAAACTTATAAATTTATCTCAGACTAGTGGGACTAATTATTCAGGTTTTATGTAAATAGGAGTTCGTCCTCCACTATATAGTACCAATAATCCTTTTCCAGCAGCTTCTCTTAAAGCTTTCTTAGCAGTACTTATTCTAATATTATATGCCTGTGCCAAAGTATATGGTGTTAAAACCTCAAATGTACCACGTTTTAAATCTCTTTCAAGTCTCTTCATAACATCTTTAGACAATTCGATCTGGCTAACAAGTGTAAAGCCTTTATGACTTGGAGCGGATTCTTCCCTCCTCTCTCTACTCTTTTTACCTTTTGCCATGTTTTCTCTACCCCTCTTATTTTATGCTGGAGAAGTAATATATTAATAGAATTTAAATAATTAACTCTTAATAGAGGATGGTTATGGAGAATATTAAAGGTATATTGCCTCCTATAGTTATTCGTAAAAATACTTATTATGAAACAATTGATGAGAATAGCACGCTCGTTTTAGTGTTATCCTACATACTTACTAATAGGAAGAAGAAAGGTGTATTTGGAAGAGAATCTGAAATACTAAAAAGTGCATATCTAATCTATTATCCTATTTATTTGCAGGAAATTACGCATACTAAGGCGTATGTAATTGATTTTTATTCTGTTGAAGAACTTAAGCTAACATATAAAGAACCTTTTCTAGATCTGATAATTAACTTGGTGAACAAACTTAATGAACTTAAGAGAGAGCAGTTTCTTCATCATTTAAATAGGATCATAGAAATACTTCATGATATGATAATAAAGGAGAAGTACTTTATTAAGTCAAGGATTGTGATAAAGAATATTGTCATGGATGAGGCCTTTTTGAATGATATCAATTTTCTATTAAATTATTCGTTTGATAAATGGCTAGAAGGATATGTAGTGACAATAAGTAAAAGCTATATCGAAGACGTTATTATTACAAATACTGTGCAAATAGAAAAATTACTCAAATCAAGCTATAATATAATGAACTCTATAAATCAACTAATTCCATTGCTAGATCATTATTATATAAAGTGGAAAAAAGATCTTGAGATGCATATAAATGGCATAATTTCTGAGAAGAGGAGGCAGCTTGGGATCATTAGAAGAAAAGTCGATCTCAGAATACATGAGCTTCAGAAGAGATTAGCTAAAGAAATAGAAAACGTCGAAATAAGTTATAGACCATTAGTTGAGAGTTTAAGTAAACAAATGAATGACATTACTATGAGAATTTCTAAGACTAAGGAGGATATTCAAGGGAGTAAGCAGAAGAAACTAGCCCGTCAATTAAGAAGGCATATCAAGACTATGGAAAAACAAAGAGAATCTTTGTCAAAAAGGCTTAGAATACTTATGAGAAGAATTGAAGAAGAGAAAAAGAGAATAAACTATGAATACAAGAAACTTGTTGAACTTGAATTAAAGAAGGTCGATGTACTAGAAAAAGAAATTGACGATTTAACCTCACATAAGGATGAGCTAGTAGACATAGTGTTAACATCAATACAAAGAATTAAAAACTATCTTATACAACTAAATGATATTGTTTCACGGACTCAATCAATCTTATATAGATATTCAATTAATACTCCATTAAAAGGCTCAGGCATTTATCTTATACCTTATATAGTAGTTAATTATAGAAGTAAAAAAGGACTAAGAGAATACATTGTACCTCCACTATGTATTGATATATATGGATTTAGTAGGCCAAAATTCTTTGACTATAATAGTATATACTTATATTTGAAAAGATCTACTGATAAGATATTAAATAAATACAAATTATATAAGAGCAAAAGATACGATCTCCTAACCAAGATAAATCCTGACATTATAATAGACAGAACTAAGTATTTGCTTGATCATAAAATAATTGATGAGAATATGTATAAAGAAATCATTGAGTTTATGAAAAACTTTAGAAAGTAGGCGGCGGTGGCAGAGGTTCCCCTAGAACTTTTTCTTCAGTAATTGCCTTTTTATATCTATTAATTGTTATTGCACAAACTACATATGCTATTATTCTCAGTATAAACGCTAATAGTCCAGCAATAACCATAGGCATTAATGCTGCAAATATATTCATCCCGATCGTTGCAGGATCTATTGTTTCTCCACTTTCAATCAATCTCTCTGTTTCAATAATTAATGATTTTAGATTGGCAAGAGATATATAAATAGCAACAACACTAAAGATCATGGCAAGACCAAGCATCATAAGCAGTATAAACACATATGGCTTGAATATATAGGAAAATTCCCTATATAACAATAGGAAACCAACAGCTTCTAACAATACAACTATTATTTGTATACCATTATTAACCAAGTTTGATATTGTAAGACTTGACATCATTTGATCATATGTAGTATTTAAGATCATAATAGGATCAGTAGATATATTAGTATTAGTTGGTACTGACAATTCTGACTCAACAACCATCATGGAATAAGCACTAGATCCTATTAATGATATAATGGCTACAAATAACATAATAGATACTATTAGAAAGTAGGATTTTTTCCATACTTTATATATATTGTACCATAATATACCAGTGAGTATAAAGCCTACTATTTCCACCAGAGGTATTATTCTAAGTATATAACCTATGAGCCCGATCTTTAAAATCGATTGTTCAACTCTAGGTAATTTTTTAGTGTTAGCTGATATTTCCACTTTTTCTTCCCTCAAGGAATTTTTTAAGTATCTCAATTATTTCTTTTACTTTTTCATGTTCACAATAATTCCTGCATTGACTAATGTATTCTATCCTAAAGTGTTTTTTAAGTTCATCTCTGACTCTACCAGTCAAAATATATTCTTCAGCCTTTCTCCTGCATTCTTCGATGCACTCAGTAATGTTTGGTTTAACTATATAGATTAATGGATACTTTGGATCAACCAGTCTTACACGTACATGCTTATATAATCCAATTTTCCTTATAGTATTTCTAATACTTTGTAGTTCATCTTTTTCAAAGACAAAACACTGGACATGTTTAAAGGCTTTTAACATACGTTCAGCAATTGATACTATATCATTTTGTTTATCCTTTACCACCTTCATCACCTAATCTAGTCTTTTTGACGGGAATATGCAGTTCTTCAACAACGAGACGAACTATCCATGCATATATAGGGCTGCCGATGCTTCTCCTAAGCTCTCCATCAACATATTTAGCTCTATATACAAGTTCACCCTTATAGTTATAGACATTTATCCATCCCTTAACCTTACCCCACAGATTCTTAACAAAGCTTATTTGTATAGCATAATCACCATGTTCAAGTCTAATCTTATACTTGTATGCCTTTCCATAGGCATAAGTCGACTTGATCTCTGTCTTTTCAAGAACTCTATTGGGCATTTTCGATACAAGCTTTAGACCATTGTTTTTCAAAAGTAATAGGGATATTTTTCTACATATATGTCTATTTGATCTACTTCTACTTTCTTCATCTATAAGACCTGCTAGAACATTAGAACTAGTTGGGATTGCAGATTCGACAGTATACAATATCATTCACCAATAATGAGTAATTTCCCCTCTTTAACATTATATATGGGCTTATCAATATCAATAATTAGAACTATGGGATTATTAGAAAGCTGTGCAGAAACTCTAACCTCCTTTGACTTGACAATTACTTGTTTTATACCTTCTAGTTTCTCTTCTTTAACGAGCATTCCTTCACTATTATAAATAGAAACTAGGACATCATATTCTTCTGGTTTATGGTATAGCGCAGCCATGATCTTAGGCATCAGCTTATTCCCCTCTACAAGCATATACATTTTTTACACATTATATTAAGCTATTCATTAAGAGCTTTAAACTAATTATGACAAGAACTAGCTAATAATATATTTATTGCATAACCTACAAATCTATGTATAGGGTAGTTATAGATGTAATGTGGTTGATGTATTGTGAAAAAGGTTACTCGAAGGACCGAAGTACCCGCAGAACCTGAAATTATTGCCAAAATTCTTGCCAACCTTGAAGATCTATTCAGATTCTATCCCTTTGTATCAAGGATTAAATGGGAAGAAGATGTATTAATAGCAGAGGTAAGATTTAGAAAATTGATTGGTGGTCTATCAGATATTTTCAAGATTCGATATAGGTATAGCTCTAACGAAAATACCTTAACAATATATGGTGAGGGTAAGAGATCTAAGCTTGCAATGGTTATTCTCTTGAGACCAGGTTTTCCAAACACTATTGTTAAAATAGATGCATTTTTAGATGGTGTATCAGGGCCTATAGCTTCAAGCTTTCTAAATGACTTATTAAAACATACATCACAGTATCTATGGCTGAAAGCTCAGGATTACTTAGCGGGAAGACTAAAGCTTGAAGAAATACCTGTTACACTGGAAGCTGTAAGGAGGGTTGAGAAAATAGAAGCTCCGTTTGAAGCTGAGGCAAAACCCACTATACCATCAGCTCCACCAACCATATCTTCGGCGGAGGAGGGCATTCCTGAAGAACCTTCTGCTCCACCTCCACAGCCTCCATTACCATCAGAAGAAAAGCCTCCTCGTCCGGAGGAGATAGGTAGAGTAGCAGCTATTGAGGAAAAACCCTCATTAGCTGGACTTGAAACAATCCCTGTTGATGCATCAAGTATTAAGGAGATTAGTCTATTACTTGATGATGTAGTATTCATGGCTTCTCTGCTATTAAAGACGAAACTACTAGCAAGAATAAAGTCTAGACAGCCCCCTAATATTGCTGACATACTGAAAGAAGTAACTAATAGAGCTGATATAGGTGAATGTAAGCAATTAATTATTTCCTTAAGAGATTCTGAGGACAAAGTTGAAGGAAAGATCGTATTAGATCTAGATAAGAAGGCTATTGTCGGCGCGGTTTTAAGTGTAGGTAATGATAGGTATTATGAAGTTGATGCCTTAAATACATTAGCCAGTATAGATAAAGTACTTGATACTAAAGTATGGTGTTTAAAGGAACCAATTACTCATGGCTAGTGGAGAATCAAAGGATATGCATAGTCTAAGGAGGAAATTCAATGAAATTAAAACAAGAAAAGGTTTATTCAGAGGTATTTTATTCATAACTGGCTATATACTCTCTCCTCTTACATGGTGGAATGACTTATTCGTAAATATTCCTATATCATATGTCCTTGCTTCAATTATTTCAAAGATCATAGGATCGAATTATTTTCCGGAATTAATGGTATCAGCATATTTATTTACAAATGTTCTTGGCTTCCTACTCATGCATATAAGTATTTCATGGGGAAGAATGAATAGGAAGAAACTATTAATAGACATAATAATCGCTACTGGATATACCATACTCGTATATGTACTTGCATTACTTGGCTACATTAAACCATTCTAGTGATCTCCCATATACTGCACGCTTTAAATCATAAACTATATATTAACTAGGTAGTATAGAGGAGATGCTATGGAAATGGATGTACATGAAATAGTAAATTATGGTATACCTGAGAGTGCAATTGATGTACTAATAAGTAGAGGAATTAAGAAACTTAATCCAATACAAGTCCAGGCATTAAAAAAAGGTGTTCTCGATGGCAAAAACATAGTTGTCGCTGCACCTACAGCTAGCGGTAAGACATTGATTGCTGAACTAGCCTTAATTAAACAGGCAAGATCCCCTAATATAGGATTATATCTTGTCCCATTAAGAGCTCTCGCAAGTGAAAAATACAATGAACTTAAACAATGGAGTGTACTTGGATTAAAAATAGGTATTACAACTGGAGACTATGAATCTCCAGGTGAATATCTCGGCAACTATAATGTTATAGTTGCCACATATGAAAGATTTGATTCTATCTTACGTTTAAAGCCTAGATGGCTACATAGAATTAAGGTCGTTGTAATAGATGAGCTCCACATGATCAATGATAGTGAGAGAGGGCCAGTATTAGAAATTATTGTAGCTAGACTAAAGAGAATGAATATACAAATTATTGGTTTGTCAGCCACAATAGGTAATCCCGGCGATCTGGCTAACTGGATTGATGCAGAACTTGTATATAGTAATTGGAGACCCATAAAACTTATTGAAGGAGCATATAATTCCAAGAATAAGAGAATATATTTTTCCGATGGACGTGTTGAAAACATTATTCATAGGCTATCAAATTCTCTCTTAAGTATAGTGTTACAGAGTATAACAAATGGTTATCAAGTACTAGCATTTGTCCATAATAGGAGAAAAACTGAAGAATATGCCTTTGAATTAACAAATCACTTAAACTTACTAGCGCATATGACTAATCAGGAACTCATAAATAAGTTTATTGAAAGACTCCGGAGTGAGAGTCCTAGTAGAAACGAGATCGATAGATTATCTACGTTAATAAGATATGGTGTAGCATATCATCATGCAGGATTAAGTAGTGCTGCTAGGAAAATTGTAGAGGAAGCCTTTCGTGAAAGAGTTTTAAAAGCAGTATTTGCTACTCCCACGCTTGCAGCCGGAGTAAATCTTCCGGCTAGACGAGTTCTTGTATCAATTAAGAGATATGATCCACATATCCATAGATTTAGGAATATACCTGTTTTTGAATACAAACAAATGGCTGGAAGAGCGGGCAGGCCACAATATGATCCATTTGGTGAAGCCATTATATATGATGCACGTGGTAAAGATGAGGCGTTTCGCAAGTATATTTATGGACGTATTGAGCCTATTGAGAGTAAACTAAGTAATGAACGAAGCCTAAGAATTCATACATTATCACTTGTAGCATCTGGTGATGCGGTTAATCTTAAACAGCTAATAGAGATCTATAAGAATACGCTATTCTACTATCAATATCGTTCAACAAGATACTTTGAAGCAGAAATTGAGAGGATCATTAATGAGCTTATGGAGTGGGATATGATAAGACCATACGCTGGAGACATAATATTACCTACTAGACTTGGGCGGACTGTAGCAATAACATATATTGATCCATTGTCTGCCCATAGATTCCTAAATATTGTGAAAAGAGAAGATCATGGTACACTATATCTATTACATACAATAACACTTACACCTGATTATATGAGGAGCAGGCCTTACATAAACTATCGAATTGTTGAAGAATTTGAAGAGGGTGCATGGGATGATGCAAGTAATGAATTAGTGCCAGAACCTCCAGAAGACGAGATAGAATATAGTTTCTGGCTTGAAGCCTATGTACAGGCTAGAATGCTCAAGGACTGGATAAACGAGGCTACAGAAGATGAACTTTCAAGTTTATATGGTATAGGTCCTGGAGATATCTATGCAGCAAGAGATACTGCTTCATGGATAGCTGCTAGTTTATCGAGAGTCTCTTCAATTAAGGACATGCCAGAACTATCTAATAGATTAGAAAGGTTAAGTATGAGGATTGAATATGGAGTTAGAGAAGATGCATTAGAACTTGTAAAGTTAGAAGGTATTGGTAGAGTCAGAGCCCGCACCCTTATAAAAGCTGGTATATATAGTTTAGAGGATCTAGCTAAGGCTCCTATGACAAAGTTATTGTCTCTACCTGGATTTGGAAGTAGAATTGTAAATAGTATTAAGGAGCAATTAAAGAATATGGGTTATTCTGTTATTTACTAATTTCTAAGAGTATTTCTTCTCAATTATATCATGGAAGAAGTACCATATGGAGAATATAGCTATCATTAATGCTATGCCAATGCCTATTCC
>CAZVWZ010000061.1:0-8026 GCA_964631195.1 uncultured Desulfurococcaceae archaeon | reverse complement strand
CTCGGATTGCTGGATACTTTTTAGTTCTGCTATTATCTTCTTACTATCTAGATAATTAATTAGATCCATATATGATCTGAATCCTATAGGTATCCATCGCCCTATTTGGTCTACCTTAGTTAACATTGTATTCATTTTATACGGGCTTGATATGGATACGGTAGGGCTTAGAGTAGTATTTCCTACAAATTCCTCAAATGGTTGGCTATAGTACTGTACTAGCACGGGAATGAGTAAACCGATTAACAAAGCTAATATGATGAGTATTGAGAAGCTTCTTCTACTTACACTCAATATCATTCACCATCTAGATCTTTATAATCCTATACTTAAATATGAAGACACTGAACAATATTGTACAGACTATTGAACATGTTTTTAGCTTATAAGTTAACAACGAAATAAAATAAATATGAATACGTAAGAATGGTGCTGTTTTTGAAAAATGATGGACTTGAGGGAAGTATAAGGAAAGTATATGTCTATATGGTTTCTAAGGCCGAGCCTGTAGGTATTAGAGAAATAGCTAGAGAGCTAAAGTTACCTGTTAGTACAGCCCATTATGCAGTTAAAAGGCTTATCAAGTTAGGCTTAGTGAAGAAGGTGGAGACTGGATATATTGTTAATAAAGTCATTGATTTCAATGGCTATATTTTATTGAGAAGAAAATATATTGCTTTGAGCTTTGTCTATGCAGGATTATTTATTGGTGTATTAATGGGTGAATTATACATTGTATTTCTTAAAGGTATTAATGCCGATGGGTTCGTAACAATAATTGTCGCCATCATAGCTATTTTCATATTTATTGTAGAAGGTATTAAGAAATTTAGAAAAGAATAATTAGCTATTATAGGTATTCATGTATGATTTATGGATTTATATATTAAGAATACATTGTAAATAGTTCATAGTGGATATCTAGGGAAGAAAAATGATCACAAGTTTGCAAGTGAGATCAAGATATCTACTGATCCTAGTATTGATAACAGTGATGCTCTATTATCCGGTATTATTGGGTTTATGTGATGCTTTCATAAGTGAAGAGAGAGGCTTTACTCTATCCAATATACAATATATTCTTAGCAGAAAGAGTATACAGTATGCCATAAAATTTACATTTGTACAAGCATTTACAAGCTCAATATTATCAGTGCTATTTGGATTAATAGCTGCTTTTTCTCTCTTAATACTTGGATTCCGTGGAGCAAACATTTATCGCGCATTGACTATTATACCATTCATGGCTCCTCCAATGGTTGTTGTTATGGGATTTACAGCATTATACGGATCACGAGGGATACTTACATCTATTTATCCGGGTTTCATAGTATTTGGTGAAGGATTTTGGGCTGTTATTGCAGCTCATGTATTCTATAATATACCTTTATCACTGAATATGGTTTATGCTGCTCTTGTATCAATTCCCAAGAACTTAATTGATTCTATTACAATGTTTTCCCGTGGTAGATTATTCTTTATTTTCAGGAAAATAATTATACCCTATATCCTACCTGCTCTATTCTCTTCATTTATTCTTACATTCATATATTGCTTTACAAGTTTTGCAATACCTCTTAGCCTTGGAGGTGTAAAATACTCTACTTTAGAGGTCTACATATATTACTATTACAAGATATTTATCGATAAGCATAAAGCAGCTGCAATAGCATTTACTCAATATTTATTCTTACTTGCATTTGTAGCCTTATTTATTGTACTACATGGTAAAACGTTTACGGCCCCAATAGGCTATAGACATTATAGACTTAGAGTATCAAAGAAGTTTAAGATATTACTAGGCATATATCTTACAGTAATCACGTTTTACTTGTATTCACCATTATTATCTATAGCATATTATTCATTCTATAATCCATTAACAAAAACTTATGGTCTAGAAGGCTTCTTTAGGATCTTTAATACAGCTTATGATCAAGCACTTGGTATTCCTACTCATTTTATCTATGTGAATACATTTTATTATGCATTTATGGTTGCATTATTTTCTATGGTTATATCAACAATTATAGTAGTATCAGGTTCTAAGATAATTGATATATTATATGTATCAATACTTGCAATAAGTCCATTAACTATTGCTTTAGGCTTAGTTAGAGCTTATGGAAGTATTCTACCAAACTATATGTTAATAATAATAGCACATACATTAGCCTCATTACCATTAACAACGCGGGTTCTTAGATTAGGATTTTCAAGAATCTCTAGAAATATTATTGATGCTGCAAAAGTACTTGGCTGTATAGGAGCCTCACTTTATCTTAGAGTATTAATTCCTCTTTCCAAGCCATCATATCTAGTAGCGATATCATTAGCGCTTGTAGTTAGCCTTGGAGAATTTAGTTCAACATTCTTCATACATGTGCCAGAGACAACTACATTAGGAGTTGCAATCTATAAATACCGTGCTTTAAGAGATTGGCAGGCATCAGCAGCATCGGCACTAATACTCCTAATACTAACAGGTTCAATACTAGCATTATTGTCGAGGAAAATGGAGAGGTGGCTATAATGATTAGTTTGAAGAATATAGTTAAGAAATATGGTGATGTAATAGCTCTTGATAATGTCTCAATAAATATACCATTAGGTAAAATAACAGTCATATTGGGCCCAAGCGGTAGTGGTAAGACAACTTTACTTAGACTAATAGCTGGACTTGAGAAACCGGATCAAGGAAGAATATATATTAACGATGTAGATGTTACTGAGTTACCGCCATGGGATCGCAGTGTATCAATGGTTTTCCAGACGCCAAGCCTCTTTCCCCATTTAACGGTTGAGGAGAACATAGGCTTTGGATTAGAAGCTTTTGGATATAGTTCTGCAGAAATAAAGGAAAGAATTGAATGGGCTATGGAGCTTTTACATATAGGTCACTTAAGGGGTAAGTATCCCGATCAATTGAGTGGTGGTGAGCAGCAAAGAGTTTCACTGGCTAGAGCCTTGGTATTGAAGCCTAAGATATTGTTGCTTGACGAGCCTTTAAGCAACCTCGATCTTGCTCTCCGCGAAGAACTTAGAATTGAGTTAAAGGCTTTGCAGAGGAGACTTGGTATAACATTTATCTACGTAACTCATGATCAGGACGAAGCATTAGAGCTTGCAGATTATCTAGCGATACTCTATAGTGGTAAGATTATAGAATATGGCGATCCATTAACCATCTATGAGAGACCAAGAGAGATTACCTCTGCATTTGTATTTGGACATAATGTAGTTGATGTATGTATTGTTGATGGAGAATATGTTTACCCATGGGACAATGCCGGGATAAGCTGTAATTTTAAGGCTAAGGCAATTATACCTATGCATAAAATAAGTATAAGCAAAGACGGCAATCACTGTCTTGTCATTGATAAATTATTTAGAAGGAATTATGGAATTCTAGTTATTAAATGTAGAGATTATGTTTTAAGGATCGCTGTTAGTTTTAAGGAACTAGGTGCTTATGATATAGGCGAACCTGTTAATATTGTTATTGATAAGGACATATCTATAATTAGATAAGACATAGTTTGCATGAAATAGTCATTTCATCTTAAAATCTCCATATCGAAATCAATATTTCCTTTAACTCCCAGCGGAGATCAGCTAAGAATTATCATAATTATAATATTGATAATAGGGATCTATCTATTCTATATATGGAAATACCACAGGTAATACCAATGTAGAATTATGAACTATAGCCAAATATCTTTACGGAAGAATGATCTGGTATGATATAATAATTTTCATCCCTCAAATGTTTTTCAATTCTGAATACACCATGCAGTAATACACCCGTATCTAATTCAGTATATCTTATTCGAAAACTCACCATATACGCTAAGTCCTTGTCCAATGATGAATCAATTATTTTAACCCTATATAGAGCTGGCGTAGTGTACGGCTTAATGGGCTCTATTACCTTAATAGTTAAATCCCTATAATCACTCCAAACTACACGATCAATACATTCATTATAGCCATGATCATATGGCACCAATCTAATAGTATATCTATATTTCTTCATATAATAGCCCTGTAGCAAACTATTCCTTCTAAGCATGATATATTGATCGAAGGATAGATCCCTATGTTTATCATATTCAATAAGTAAACCAGATGGGCCAAGTGATGATGTTACTCCTGATTCACGTAAATATCTTAAAACGTCATATACTCTATTAACAATACTTTCTCCATAAAATACAAGATCGATATCTGAATAAATAGGATCATATCCTATCAAGAGACTGCCAGTCAATAATACATCATCACGATCAATACCAGATAAATCAATTATTAAATCCATAAACTCCATAACCCTACTTCTTGACTTAATAAAAAAGGGTTTTACATCTTTCTTAGGTACAACTGGAAGTTCTAGGCCTACACAATCCCATCTATAATACTTTATTTTACGAAGAGACTCCATCCTAAATAGCTTCCTTGGAGGAATACATTCAACGCAATATCTTGGATAAGCAACTACATATCCGTCTGGATGTTGTACTCCCTTAACAATCCATATCCACCCATTATAAAGTAGAGGCTCACCTTCAAGAAACCTAAACAAAATAATTACTCACCATATAATTCATCCTCAACAATCTTCTTAAGAATCTCGATAAAATATCCTTCTTCACCCGGTAATCCTTCAAAAACGACCCTATCTCCATGCATTATAACTGGATAATCTTCATCAGAATCAATGACTTTAAGCTTAAGTCTAATACCATACTCGTTTTCAACAATATCCTTAATCTCCATAAACCATTGCACAAGGGTCCATCTCAAATAATTGTCCTTACCTCTTATAGTAACTATAACCACTTTTTCAACCTTATTCTCGAGTAAGTCCTTTTTCAAAATACATTCCCCATAAGAATTACATTTTAATAGTTAAGGTATTAAGCAAAGCTCTAAAACTTATTCATGATTCATTGATCTTACTAATCATGGTGTACTAATAAAAATGAATTAGTTTATGAAAATCTGTCTCCGGCATTCATCACCAGCGACTAAGATCAGAGACTCCCTTTCTCTTCATCCAATATAATGAAATGGGCTCATATAAAATATAAGAATTATCATGAAGCGTCGCATTTGAAAAGTTCAGCAGGGCGCTTCCGGCCATGAACTTCTAAGGCTTTAGCCCCCTACTAAGCCTCATCATCAATATTCTAGTTTCGCTACATAGTCTAAATAAGCTTTATGATTATCTATTACATATTATTGATTGGTGCAGGGTAATGCATAGACTTGGATATTGCATTATGTTATTATCGTCCGGCATTGGACTGGAGGTCTCTGCTTATCCTAAGCCGGGTAATGTACATAGATTAGTTGACCATGAAGATACATGGTTTGAAGACTTCATAATAACAAGTAATGTGTTTACTTATTGGCTATATCGTGGAGCAGTCAGAGGCTATTATAAACGCTACAATAGGTATACGATTGGCGATTTAGTATATCATATCGTCAAAGATTCAATGCTGATAACTGGTGGGGGAAATACTTGCCTAGGCTCATCACTTCTATTAACACCTTTATCGCTTTCAATTGGAGAGCTGTTGAGTGAGAGAAACGAGATTGATATAAATGATCTTGTTAGAATGGCATGTAGTATAGTTGAGAAGTACTCAACAGTATATGATACTATAATGTTCTATAAAGCCATTAGAAAAGCATCACCAAGTTATATTAAAGTAACTGACGAGACCCATTATTATCCTAACGTATGGAGTCCAAGCTATCAAGAGGAAATACTGAGAGGAAATATTAGTTTATGGAGGATCTTAAAGTATAGTTCAAGAACCGATATAGTAGCTGGTGAAGTAGTTAATTGTTATAAGGCATCAATAGATGCAATGAAATTTCTTAGTAATAGACTTGCCTACCATAGAGCATGGAATAGAGCAATTGTTGAAACCTATCTATATCTATTATCGAAGACTAGAGATACTGTTATTACTAGAAAATATGGCTTAGATCTGGCAGAAAATGTTATGGAACTTGCTAAATATATTCTGGATAAAGTTATTGTAGCGGGTAAAGAGTGGATAAATATTGTTATGGATTTTGATAGAAAACTACAGTCAATGAACTTTAATCCCGGCTCTATAGCAGATCTTACTGCTTCAGCTATTTCATTATATAGTTTATGGAGGAAAAGAAGTATATTAAGGATTTAAATAAACTATTTCGTCATTAACGTACTGGCATGAATAATGCTTCTTCGCCTGGCTTAAACTTATATTTACCCTTATTAAAGATCATTTTAGAAACTGTTACTAGGAATCCAGGTACCGCCGCTATAAGGCCTCCGATGAAACCTAATAATGGCTCCTTAAGTACATACCATATGATTAATGATCCTACGCCTCCGGCCGCCAACATCGATGCTATGCCTCCTCCTAAACCGAAAAGCCTACCTGTCATGCTTAATGGATATTCAAGATAGACTATTGTACCATCGGCTGCATCAACAAGTGCGTTATATGTTTTACCACGGTATCTATACTTGATCCACCAAAACGGGTAATGGGCTATTCCATGGTACTTAGAATTATCGATAACTCTATATCCATGACTACATGAGATCTTGGCTTCTTCGATAGCCTGCTGTAAACAAGGCCTTTTAACATTCTCAAAGAGTTTCATAGGATCTCTACTCGGCTGTAAGTATTTACCGTCCTTTAAAATACTTGGCTTAAAATACATTCTAGCTCTAGCGGGAAAGCCATAGTCGTCTGGTAGAGGAATAGGCACTTCATCAACTGCTTTAACAAGTACATAGCTAATTTCTTCACCTCCATGAACAGCTATTTCAGCCTCTCCTTCGTTAGAGGTTTCTTCCTCTTCACCCTTACATAATGCCTTAATATTTACTTCATAAATGTATAGAGGTACATAATATAGTATAGCGGATTCAAATGATGAATTTTCATAGAGATCTTCGGCCACACCTATTTGTTGTGTAGCAAAATCTCTCGCTAATCTATATGCTGAATTCTTATCAAATATCATTTTAAACAGGAAATGCTCTATCTTAGCACCTGGTTTATCAAGTCTAAATGTAGTGCCGCAGTATGGACATGTAGCGTACGTGACTGTCCCAGGAACCTTATATTCTGCAATACAATAAGGGCACTTGATTAATACAAACCCTTTTTCTCTTTGAAGCTCTACACTACTCATATATAATCACCCATTAATCTCTTGATAGAAACTCGTGAATAGCCTCTTCACCTATAACCTGTATAAGGCCCTCTAGTGAACCAACGACGCTTAATACTTTACCTACAGTTTCTCCTAGTTCTTTAAGGGCTCTAAACTTTTCACCAATAACTTCAACTCTTACTGGCCTCGTAGCCATTCTTAAGGAATACCATGAACTATATCCTCCAATAGCGAGTGCTATGGCTCCCACAATAATGCCTGTTAGATCCTCGGTATTAAAGAGTGTAAGTGCTGTACCTCCTAGTAATCCAGCGGCTAAGGTTCCTCCTACTCCCCATAGTAGTCTATTGCTAAGCTTCACAGGTTCTTCAGCTACTATTGTCTCGCCATCCCATCCGCTAAGGAATAATCTATAGACTCCTCTTCTATATCTATATGGGATTATGTATAGTGGAAGCATTATGATCGAGGAAGATCTAATCCTTATATTCTTTGGAGTAATCCTCTTCCATAGAATCGTAGAGCCTACGACAGCTCCTCTCCATCTAACCTTATTTTCGGCTCTTCTCTTAATCTCTCTAGTGACTCTATCTCGTAGTGTATCAAGATGATCATCCAATGCAATATCCATAGCTGTCTTCCGATCTATTTCAACAGACAATATTCTCCTGACAGTCTTTGCTTCAAAGGCAATGCTGGATAGATATTTAGGCTTAACAGGGTTCTTCAAATAATATGTTCCAAGAGCTTTAGCAGAAAATGCTCTAATTCCTCTTCTACATATAATTGGATACGAGGCAGAGAATGGACCATAATGGCCTTCTACATGTAC
>CAZVWZ010000060.1:3778-8075 GCA_964631195.1 uncultured Desulfurococcaceae archaeon | reverse complement strand
ATGGGTCTGTCGGGGATAACTTCTTCATTATATCTGTAGAAATCATTTCTTCATCCCCCTAGTTTAAACATGAATGATCAGTAACACGTGCCCTCTTCATTGAAAGTACTCTGTCCGTGGCGTATCATCATATCTAGTATACTGTTTTGTATCAAACTCTTTAATTAGATTAATCTTAGTTCTTGGTATGCAAGCAGCTTATAAGTGTGTATTTATATTTTTGATATGTAGGTGTCTAAGAGAATGTATGGCCAACCATCAACTAAGAAGATGATCATGATCTCTCAGGTATCCATTATAGCTTTCTCGTTCATTTCAGTATTCCTTAGACAATATTTTTGGTTAATAATAATAATATACATGTTCTTACTCATGGGTATTACATCATATACAACAATGAGAAAAGCCAAACCCAAACCAGAGGATCTTAAGAGTTTATTGTTTAAAGAGCCGAATGCTATGAAGATTGCTATGGCTGATAAGTTGTTAAATAAGGAGCTTATGAAGCAGATGAAAGGTATGATGCTAGGCTTCGCTACATTGCCCATAGCACTTGTAATATTCTCTATATACCCATATTTCATAGCACCTTATGTTAATGAATTTATTGATAGAATTATCGAAGACCCTATACTTGTATCGTTTCTTAATTTCTTTATAATGTACGAAGTAGTGTTCTCAGCTATTACTGTTATAAGAACACTTCTGTTAAATAGATTCACTTTTGAAAATATAATGTTACCGCAGAAATTCGCTGTCTATAAAAGAGGAGTTCTAACTAATGAAAGAATGTTTGTAAGATTTGAAGAAGGACAATGTTTTAAATATAATCCTAAGAGGAAGTTCATAGAAATAATTAATCCTAAGGTTAAAGGCTTTAAGCTTAGACTCTATAGTGAACGAATTAGTGAATTAAGAGATAGATTACTAAATACTGGAGCTATTAGAGAGTGTGAAGAATAATGAAGATAAAACACAAGTGTATTGTATGTGGTAGGAAATTTCCTCAAGGACAAGGTATAATCATAGACTATGGTAAGTACAGACTAGCGTTCCATAGTAGTAGATGCGCATCTAAATTTCTAAAACTATTACTTGAAAGAGTTCCTGAAGAAACCTTGAATAAATACATCGAGAAAATTATTGAAGAATTTGAGGAAAGACTTGAATTAATTAGAAAAGTTAAAGCTAAAAAGATATAATCAGTTCGCGGTAATGTCATCATCCCCTTATAAGGGTCCATGGGGGGCAAGTGTCTTCATCTAATAATTAACTCCTGTATATACAGTTATTATATATTGTGTATCACTGGCAACCGGCCTTAATGCGTTCTTTTATTTTATCAATTATTTCTCTTGTTAATCCCGTCTTTCTTGCAAGATCGACTGCTTTTTCAAGGGCCTCATCTTCATTATCTGCTTGTATGTTAAATACTATGTTAGTACCTCTGACTTGAACACGAAACCTTGTTTGATTTAGGAAAAGATATTTCTCTACAATTCTAAAGTCCTCCCTTGTAAGCAACATAATGTCTCTACCTATCTAGATATTTGTTATGTATAGGGATATAGATATTTATTCTACTTAAAACGATATATCATTGATTGTGGAATAACACTTGATATATGGAGGATCAGTTATGATCGATGCTCCTTTAATAAAAATAGAACCCCCAGGACCAAAGGCTAGAGAAATACTTGAACTTGACAAAAAGCTTCTAATGCAATCATTTGTACGTTGGTACCCACTTGTTATTGAGCGTGGAAACGGGTTTATCGTAGAAGATGTTGATGGTAATAGGTACATCGATTTTAATAGTGGTCTCGCAGTACTTAATGTTGGACATAATCATCCTAGAGTATTAAATGCTATAAGGGAAATGCTTGGTAAGATCACTCATTATAGTTTAACAGATTTCTACTATGGAGAAGCTGTAGATCTTGCTGAGAAATTAGTATCAATAGCTCCTATAAGTGGTGATAAGAAGGTATTCTATGGAAATAGTGGAGCAGAGGCAATAGAAGCATGTATAAAGATCAGCCGTGGACACTTCCGTAATAAGAGACCATATCTAATAGCATTCTATGGAGCATTTCATGGAAGGACTATGGGTGCTAACTCGCTAACAGCTAGTAAACCAGTACAGCACCGCTGGTTCTCACCAATGCTTCCCTGCGTAATCCATGCACCCTACCCATATCCGTATAGATGCCCCTTTAACACAGATGACCCTATAGAGTGTGGTGAACAAGCTTTAGCATTTATAGAAGATTACATACTTGGTAAATACATTCATGGAGATGAGGTTGCAGCAATTTTCTTTGAACCTATACAAGGCGAAGGAGGCTATGTTGTCCCACCTGACAACTTTTTCCCTGGACTTCGTAAATTAGCGGATGAATATGGGATATTACTTGTCGATGATGAAGTCCAGAGCGGTATGGGCCGTACCGGAAAATGGTGGGCTATACAGCACTGGAATATAGAGCCTGATCTAATGGCTATAGCTAAGGCTATAGCTTCAGGACTACCATTATCAGCCGTAGTAGGCAGAGCAGAGATCATGGATTTACCGGGAGGCAGTCATGCAACAACATTTGGTGGAAACCCTATATCATGTAGAGTAGCATTAGAGGTTATACGTATTATTGAAGAAGAGAAGTTGCTTGAGAATGCATCTCGTGTTGGAGAGTATATTATGAAGAGGTTCCGAGAGTTACAAGATCATCTTGAAATTATAGGTGATGTACGTGGTAAAGGACTTATGATAGGTGTAGAGCTTGTCCGAAATAGAGAGACTAAAGAGCCGGCTAGAAAGGAGCTTGCAAAAGTAATTATTGAATCATTTAAACGAGGCGTACTTATCATAGGGGCTGGATTATCAACGCTACGTATAGCTCCTCCTTTAAACATAACCATCGAAGCTGTTGATAGGGCATTAGAAGTTATCGAGAATGTTCTTAAAGAAGTTGATAAGGAAATAAAAGCTCGGTAAAACCCCATCCTCATCATTTTTCAGTGATCGAGGGCCTCTTCACCGCTACTATCTTCGTCTATAAACCAGTGTTTTTTCAGTAAATTATATGTTTCCCGCAAAGCTATAGGTAAAGATTTTATACCAGCTATAACTGGCATGAAATTACTGTCGCCACACCATCTAGGCACAACATGTATGTGTATATGGTCTTCTATGCCAGCACCAGCTACTCTACCAAGATTTATTCCTATATTAAAACCATCGGGTTTTAGAGCTCTTCTTAAAACATTTATACTATATTTCAAGTTATTCATTAGCTCCATTAATTCTTCATTAGACAAACTATTAAGATCTTTTACATGCCTATAAGGTACAATCATTAAATGTCCACTGTTATACGGGTAGGCATTGAGTACTACATAAGTATATTTACCTCTATATATGATCAATGATTCCTCATCATCCTTTCTAGGAAGGACACATAATATACATTCTCTATGTTCTTTACCGCTTGTAAATGTCTTTATGTATTCATATCTCCATGGAGACCATATTATTCTGTACAAATTAATCCCTCAATAATCCCCTTAAGATCGTCTATTTCTCCTACAATTATGTTTATGTATGGATTCTTCTTATTAAATTCTATAGTATAATAGGTGTTAAACCATTTGATAGAGAATAGTATATGATCGTTAATGAATATTTTAGCCTCTATAATATCGATCGTAAGCCCACTTAGACTATTGCTACGCTTAGTCTTAAAATATTTTACATCATACTTACCCTTAGTAATGATTATAAGTATTGTTAATTCTTTTTTACAGAGTACATTCTTATATATTCACATTCTAATAATGGCTTTAATTGTTTGAGGATTGACTTTATATTTCTAGACTTAATATTTAAGTTTATCATGTATACTCCCTCGGAGAGCAGCTGATCAATATGTATGAGTTCCCATTAACTATTGCAAAGATATGTTATATACTTATAGTACTTACTTATTTCAGTATACTTGACATAAAATATAGAGATATACCCGATAAACATGCATGGGCCTCACTTATAGGTGCAATAATATTATTCCTATTATCAATACCTATAGACATTAATTACGGCTTAACAATGTTTGCAATCTATATGCTAGTGTCTATGCTTCTAGGACCCCTATTATTCTATGGATTATATAAAATCGATATGATTGGAGGAGCTGACGTAATAGTTGTAGCTGAAATATCACTATTATTTCCATTACCTAGTATATACAAGTATACGTTATTTGCAAGAGAGCTTATCATGCCTATACATTTACCTCCT
>CAZVWZ010000060.1:0-3678 GCA_964631195.1 uncultured Desulfurococcaceae archaeon | reverse complement strand
CTGGTTACTGAATCAACAACTACTAGTCTAATATTCTCTTTGGGTATAAGGACAAATAACTCATCGACTACAGCCATCTGATGGTCACTATTATATACTCTTTGATACAATATATTATCCATAACTTCATCAGGATCGAGGCCTAATGCTCTAGACATAGCCTCTATACGTTCCCATCGGAAAGTACCTTCAGTATCTACATATGCTGCTTTACCAGATAAACCGCCTCTCTCAGGAAGTAGCTGCACATTAACGCTTAATTGGTGACATATATTTGTGTTATGTAGTATTAAACCGTTTGGTGCTATGAAGTAATGTATACTAGGTACTATGAGATCATAGACATAATCATTGTATTCAATTATATCCACTTCTTGCACTACATAAAACGATAATTTCTTTATTAACTCTATTTCACGTATAACCCTTTTAACCTCCTTTATCCTCCATTCTATCTCCATTAACAGAGATTCTGTAACACGTTTTCTAAGCTCTTGTTTCTTAGGAATCCCTCTATATCTATAGTTTCTAATCTGTGAATCCGCGAAACCATATTTCCTTAGAATAGTCCATGGAAAAGGCAACTTTACTTTATTACTATTATTTAATAGCTCATTTCTAACTTTAATTAACATATCCAAACCTAATTTAAAGTATTCTTTGATCCTTTCAAGTGTTTTATTAGTTAAGCATATGTTTATATCTCTTGTAAGTATATGATAAGGATGCTGGCTATCCAGATTCATTAACTTCTTAGGTAATTTAAATAACTCTTTATATTTATTTCTTAGATATCTAGCTATTACTGGTGGATATCTTCCAGAGCCCTCATTCACTATTGTAAGATGCTTTCTTAGTTTACTGTACTTAACTAGTATATTATCTAATATGACTCTATCTTCTCCAGAAATATAGAGTCTATATATATAGCCTCTTTCATCACGTTTTATCCTTAATACTGGTTTAATACCTACTCTTCTAAAAAGTACTATAAGATCCTCGGCTAGCTGTCTAGAAGTAGTTATTAATTCAATATAGTTTTCCGAAACATATCCATCTCCATCGATGTATCCAGCTATAAATGCTTCTACAATTTGTTTACAACCCTTAAATATTATTTCTGGAATATATTTCGTGTATGCATTAACGTGGGCTAACTTACCTAGTACACGTTTAATTGTTTTCTTCCTAAGTACTATCTGATATACAGGTAACTTTCTTCTCTTATCAATATTTATCGATGGACTGTATCCATCTTTACTGAGTACGTAGTTTACTACAAAGTCCTTAATCACCTCAGAGTTTGTAGATATTGATACAGGCGAGGATGTACCTTCAGCTACATATAGACCCAAGAAGTATGCATCATCCACGTCTAGATCATCACTACACTCATATAGAACTACTTCTTTGACCCCTAATACTACATCTCCTGATTTAAGTTCAATAGCTCTTATCCACCTAATCCCATCTTCCCTGAATACAAGTAAGGGATGTACAGGTGTTATCTTTAATTCAAGTCCATTATCAAACTTTATATTCAGTATTTTCGCAACCTTTTCTCTATATATTGCAGAGGCTCTTGCCTTCACTATCTCTCCATTAACAAGCGTATATACATATACATTATCAAGTTCTACTATATAGCCTTGATCATAAGGTTTTTCACCATGTACTATAGAATATTTATCATACATATCTTCTATAGTAGAGATGTGAGGAACACTGTCATTTAGATACAGTACTCTTGTATCTCTTGAGAAACATTTTCCTGTGCCATATTCTCCGAAGAACTCTGTTATTGTTCTCGTCTCAATACCTCCTCCCAGTAAGTCATCAAGATTCTTACTTCCAGTAGTGATCTTTTGTATGTTCATACGCTCAAGTTTTACTTCTCGTGCCGTTTTAAACCTTATATCAAGTGCCTTCCTTGCAGCTCGCACAATCTTATTAGCTGTTGTAAGGGGTATACCAGCAGCCTGGCTAATCTCTTCAGGCCTAGATATAGCTATGGACTCTATCGTTGGAAAACCAGCTTCTATCAGTTTGTTAGCTATAGAAGTTGTTACACCGGGTAGATCTGCTATAGATTTAGGTTTATTCCTAGCCATACCTATCCCATCCATTATTCTAGTGTTTATAAAAGGGTCTTATAACCTATATTGTTCCAACTCAACATTAATAAACACTATAGCGTGTATAGTATGGTTAGAGGTGCTATAAATTATGTTTACACTGTCAGTACATTTGACAAGCATTAATGCTGAGAGATTATCAGAGACCTTACCACCTCAAGTACAGTTCCAGATAAACCTACAAGTACCATCAGCTCCTCCATTCCGAAGAGATGAAGCACTAATCATACCTTTCTCATTTGCTATAGCATCTTTACCGCCAGTTGTACAGGTAAGTCTTAAAGGTCAAGCAATGTTCATGCCCCGTGATAAGGAAGGGCGTAAACTACGCGATGAAATAATGTCTAAGAAGAAAATTCCACAACAAGTAGTACAAGCAATATTTAATAACATTATAGCTGATGTAATAATCATTAGTAGATCGCTTGGTGTACCTCCACCAGTACCTCCTATGAGGTTTCCTCAACCTAAAAAGCCCCCAGAACAAAGGTATACCCCTGTACAATAAGTAGTTTGGAGGGCACATCCATATGAAGCTTCTCTTAATCCATGCACGTAGGTTTTGGTACCGTGTCACTGAAAAAGCATTAGAAGAACCCGAGCCCATAGATGATAATAAAGAGAAGGAATTTAGCAATGCTTTGGTTGTACTTACATCTATAGAGGAAAACGATGACTATAGCGTAGCTGATCAGGCATCTATGGAAATACTTGATGTAGCCAATAAAGTCAAACCTGACATTATAATATTGTACCCTTACGCACACCTATCAAACAGGCTTGCATCACCACCCAAAGCACTTGATACTATGAAGTATCTTGAAAAGAGGCTTAAGGATAATTCATCTATCAGTATATATAGAGCGCCTTTTGGATGGTATAAAGCTTTTCAACTCGAGTGCTTAGGGCACCCATTAAGTGAGCTTTCAAAGAGTATTGAAAAGAAGAAAACAGGTGAAATAGTAAGACAAGAGATCAAAAAAGAATATATAATACTTACTCCGGAAGGAGAGATCTATAGACCAGAAGAGTTTGATTATGCAGGCCATGAAGAATTAAGAATACTTGTTGAAAAGGAAGTTTTTGGAAAGGAACTGCCTGGCGGAGTGAATAAAGTTAATCAATATTGCCGTAAGTTTGGATTCGAATGGGAACCATTTAGCGATCATGGACATATGAGATACGGTCCTCATGCAACAGCTATTATGGAAGCTGTTGGACAGTATTCATGGATTGTTGCCCAGAGCCTTGGTATACCTATATTCAAGGTTATGGGTACAAATACATTTGATCTTTCTAGGAAACCTGTTTTGGAACATGCTAAACTATTCGGAGATCGCCTCTATGAGCTAGAAGTAGAAGGTAGTCGTTATGTACTAAGATATGCGGCCTGTCATCAACAATTTGCTATGCTTCGTGACTGGGTTATTAGTTATCGTAACTTACCTATGGGTATGTTTGAGCTTGCTGATAGTTATCGTCTTGAGAAACGCGGCGAGTTAAACATTTGTTTCCGCATGAGAAAATTCTACATGCCTGACCT
>CAZVWZ010000059.1:0-8133 GCA_964631195.1 uncultured Desulfurococcaceae archaeon | reverse complement strand
ACTACATCACCATCACTTCCAAATGATGTAATGAATACAGTAAATAATGATGTGCTGAACGTATTGGCTCAAATATATGGTGATGCATCATTGCTTGGGTACTCCATTGTCGGAGATCAGTATCTTATGGCATACGTTATACCTGTTAATGTAACTGATCCATATAATGAGGGACAAACTGTTCTAAGCTTAATGCTGGACAAGGGTTATCAGCAAATAAACTCTGTAACAACATTAGAAAACTATTTAATAATATCTAAGGTCTTTAATGGCGTTACATATCATATAGCAATTACTGGCGGAATAGGCTCTAATGAAATAGCAGTAACAATATATGCTGTTTAAGATAGGCAACATGCTCCTATATAATAATTTTATAATAATCAAATAATGTTTTTTAACGATCTTTGCAGTTCAATTAATATATTCTAAATTAATATATGGTGCCTAGGTATTAGTATTAAGGGGAGAGCATAATAGTACAGGGATTTAGTATGGTTAGGGCATTAGTAAGAATATTTGTTTATAGACCAGATAGAAGGTCTCTAGATGGCTTAACTATTACAGGTTATGATACAGATGAAATCGACTGGAAAGAACTAACTTTTAGAAGTAAAATGGAGAGGCTAGTCAATCGTATGGCTGTTGAGGCATCAAGACTCTCGTATCACTATAAAAGAAGTAATGTATACACACAGGTAGTAATTGAAGCTCCAGGTATAGTTGTTTGGGAAGGTGAGGGAGAGGTGAAGGATGTTAATACAGTATTTTACCCGCTAATGACAAGACTTGAAAACATCACTCTATATAAAAGAGAAGGCGAAAAACTATTGCCTATGAAAACAATAGATGTAGGTAGAGAATTCTATATATATGATGGCTCAATACAGGTTGATGAAAATGTAGAGTTTGATGCTATAGGATTCTATACAGATAAAGGCTTAAGGATAATGTTTAGAGAAGAACTTAAACTCCCAATTCAGGCTCGAATAAGAGAAATATCGAGGCCTAAAAAGACTAGGAAAAAAGGAAAAACAAAGACTAAGAAGATAAGTAGAGCTAAGAAAAAGACTAAATCTAGGAGGAAAAGGAGAACTAAAAGAAAAAGAAGGTAAAATAATGTTACGTGAAATTCTTTAAATAATGTATTTGATCTAATAATTCATACATATTTAAATAATAAGACTTATGTTAGATCTATATATAGTATTTATATCTAATCAATTAACTCAATAATTCTTAATATATTACTCTTTAAATAAAGTATTCAATAAAAATCGGAATGGAGGGATAAATATTGTCTGGCCCACCGTTTCATATATTGGCTAATAAAGAAGATATTGCTGAAAGAGCTATTGTAGTGGGTGATCCAGGCCGTGTAATGATCCTAAAAGATCTTCTAAATGATCCAAAGGTAGTTAATGAACATAGAGGCTTATTAACCGTAACTGGATACTATAAAGGAGCTCCGATTACTATTGCTACACACGGTATTGGAGGACCTAGTTCAGCAATAGTCTTTGAAGAACTGGGTATGCTTGGTACAAGGATCTTTGTTAGATTAGGAACTGCTGGTGGCTTTTTACCGGAACTCAAGATCGGTAGAGTAGTGGTGGCATCGTCAGCGGCTCATTATCCAGGAGGTACTATAGGACAATATATTCCTAGTGTATGTATGGCTAATGGAGCACATCCGGAATTAACATATAGAATTATGGAAGAGCTTAGAAGGAATAATATAGACTTTACATTAGGCCCTGTTCTAAGTAGTGATGCATTCTATGCAGAAGACCCAGATTTTGCACGTAAGTGGGCAAGGCATGGGGTAGTGGCTGTTGAGATGGAATGTGCAACGTTATTTGCACTTGGATGGATGCGGAGGTGGAAGACTGCTTGTGTTCTCGTTATAAGCGATAATCTACTCGAAATGGAGAAGGAGCCTAAATTCGCTACAACAATGGATCTTAAGGACATATTTAATAGAGTTGCTAAAGCGGTACTTGATACAATTATTACTGTTGAGCCATAGGATATGTGTTGACGGATCATTCTAGCTATTTTATAAGGTAATTTTTATAATGTCTATTCAATGCTTATTTTGTATGTGGTGGTTATGTTGGAATGTCGATAAGGATCTACAATACGTTATCTAGGAGGCTAGAGATTCTAGAACCTTTAGAACCTGGTTTTATAAGGATGTATGTATGTGGGCCAACTGTTTATGACTATAACCATCTTGGTCATGGTAGGACCTATGTATTATTTGATGCGTTTAAGAGGTATCTTGTACTACGTGGATATCATGTAAAGCATGTTGTTAATATAACTGATATTGATGATAAGATCATTAATCGTGCTAGAGAGGAGGGTAGAGATTGGAAAGAGGTTGCTGATGAATATACAAAGGATTATTTATTCATAATGGATAAACTCAATATACAAGTAGATATTCATCCTAGAGTAACTGATCATATAAAGGAGATCATAGAGTTTATTCAGTTATTAATAGATAAGGGCTATGCCTATGTAGCTAAAAGTGGTAGTGTATACTTTGATGTGGATAAGTATGATGACTATGGTAGATTAAGTGGTCGTATAGATAAACAGTTATGGAGTCAAGAGCAAGAATTCATTAGTGAAAAGAAGAATCCATACGACTTTGCATTATGGAAAGCAGCTAAACCTGGAGAACCATGGTGGGAATCTCCATGGGGTAAGGGTAGGCCTGGATGGCATATAGAGTGTAGTGTTATGAGTAGCCGTTATCTTGGAAAACGATTTGATATACATGGAGGCGGCACAGATTTAATATTCCCTCACCATGAGAACGAAAGGGCTCAGAGCGAGGCTGCACTTGGTGTTAGACCATGGGTTAAATATTGGATGCATATCGGTATGTTCACTATACGTGGAGATAAGATGAGTAAGAGTTTAGGTAACATCATACCGTTGAGAGAGGCTTTTAAGAAATGGAGCCCTGAAGCCATAAGACTATTCTATCTAAGTTTACACTATCGCAAACCACAGGACTTCACGGAAGAAGGTATACATCAATCGCAGCTCTTCTATGAGAGATTAGTTGCTACAGTTAACTTATTGAATAAGCTATCTCGTGAATCAATAGATCCCCATAAGCTTAGCGATAGCGATCTTGAAATATTATCTAGGCTATTAGATAATAGGAGGAAGTTCCATGAGGCTCTATCTAATGATTTCAACACGGCACTAGCATTAGCTGCGGTCAGGGAACTTACAAACATAGTGTTTAAAGATATACAGTATAATCCAAAATATACACTAGTCATGAAAGCATACCAGCTTCTAAGAGAATACAATACAGTACTTGGAGTACTAGATAAACACTTCATAAAGCCTAGTGAAGAACTAAAAACACTACTGGATGAAGTTATAAGTATCATTATAGAAGTTAGGAAAGAACTCAGAAAGAGAAAGGAGTATGATCTAGCAGATCGTATCAGAAGCGAGCTCGAGAAGAAAGGAGTAAGGTTATTGGATAAAGGACTTGAAACAACATGGATTATTGTAAAGAAGTAAAAGAATAATCATTCTTTTATTCTTTTATTGAAATACGGTGTCTTTGAATCTTTAATTTTCTCAACATTTTATGAAGAAATAAATGCTCATGGAGCAGGGGGTTTCTTCATTGGGACACCCTCTGGTGTCCGACGGCTCTTCATCGCTCAATTATATAGAATTGGCAAGTTTCCATAAATATTTTTATTAATATACTTCATAATTAATTTCCATTTACTGCATCATCGCTTATTATGTAGATAGAATATCTAGATAGTATGTGGTTAGACTAAGCTAAGATAGGGATGGTGGATATTGTTTATTGGGTGGTGTCTTTATTGACTATATCCTCTAGCCGTAGATGGAGGAGCAGTGAGAGAATAGCTTTGGGTTTTCTAGAGGAGATGGGATATAGGATTATTGAGACTAGGAAGAGGATTAAGATTCATGGTATAGAGGTTTCTGAGATAGATGCTATTGTTGAGGATGAGGATGGCAGTAGGTATGGTGTTGAGATTAAGGCTGGACGTATTGATGTTACTGGTATTAGGCAGGCATATGTTAACGCTATTATTGCTGGTGTTAAGCCAATGGTTATTGCTAAGGGTTTTGCTGATGATGCAGCAGCTGCATTAGCTGAAAAACTTGGTGTTAAAGTGTTACAACTTAGTGATTACTTTCTTGTAGAGGCTGAAGAACTTGAATTATTGATTAGGGATGCCATTGATCACTTGGTCTCTGATATTGTCTCGGTACTTGTTTCTTCAAAGCCTCCATCGCCTGAGGAACTTGATTTCTTAAAGATTATTGTTAGAGAGCCAACTATAATAGATGCCTCTAAGGCGCTGGATAAAAGCATTGATGAGATTATTAAGAAGCTCCGTCATCTACAGAATAAGGGGATTCTTCCAAAGGGTACTAAGAGCTACCGCTTACTAAAATTATATGCTTCACTTGTATTATTGAAAGAAGAACTTAGACACATAATTACACAACTAAGACTATATATTGGTGAGAGACAGTAGCGCCTAGTTCTTAATTGTATGAGAAAATCTTAATATCTGAGTTTAGATGTCATTATAGAGAGTCGTAGGAGGAGGATATGAAATGCCTAAATCACCAACAATATTGCTCAAAGAAGAGCTTAAAAAGAGATCATATGAGCTCCTAGACATATATAGGTTTAAAGATAGGGATTTGATTAGATTAAGAAATGTATTGACTGGAGAAGTTCATCTTATTACCAGTGAGAAACATGTTTCCGACATAACCAGTCATAATGATCTTATTGAATTTGTTGATAAACTTTTATCAAAGATCGAGAAATGACCTTATTATTTAACCTTATTACATTAATATTTTAGGGATTAACAACTAATTGTAAATAGAATAACCATACTATATTTTTACTGAGGAATGCTGGATTATGGCTAGAAAGATCCTTAATAGTATAGCTTTAATAATTGATAGATTTGATCCAGTTGTTAGAGGATTAATTGAATTATACAATATTATTTCTTTGAAATACAATATTGATTTCTATGTCATTAAAACTGGTCCCTGGAAAAGCTTGAGTGAGGTTAGAGATTTTAGTGTAAATCTAAACTTTGATGTAGTACATATATATTTAGATCATAGAGATTCATTGAAATTATTATTAATGCTTATATTATATAGTAGGTCGAAACTACTTGTATTTACTGAGAGGAGCTGGGATAGAAGCAAATTATCTAATCTAGCCTTATCAATTCTCCTCTCCATTTTAAAGACTAGAGGTATTAAAGTGATGCTATTATATCCGACAAGTTATGAAAGACATGTTACTAGGAAGATCATGGGCTCTATCGAAAGACATCATATAGACGCCTACATGGTCAGTGAAAAACCGAGTTTACCACTGGAGTTTCTTAGTAATGAGCCATTAGTTTTACTTATTCCTCTATACTTTGATATTGATGAAAATGGTATGGAATATCTTATCGAGACACTTAAAGATGTCGGTTTAAAAGTAAAAGCTGTATTGATTGGCTATAAATGCATTAAAACACCATATACCTTATGTGTTTATAGCAATTCTTATTCTAACTATATAAGACATGTATCACTAGGTATTATCTTTAAAGGTGATCCATTTTCTAATAAGAATATACTTGAATTAATTAGCTATGGCAAACCTGTAATAGCATATAAGGATTCTAGTATAGCATATACGCTACTAAATAGTGGACTTGTCTATATAGTTAATAAAACAGATCCTGATACTATAGCATCTGAAGTAATTAATGTAATAAATAGGATCGATATACATAAGAAGATACTTGTAAACTTTGCACCACCAATAAAAGATTATGAGGATTTGGCTGACCAGCTTTATAGAACTTTACTTAAATCACTTATCTAACCAAAAGATAAAATATTTCTAATTGATCATAATTCTTTTATCTAGGTAGATTGTTTATGAAATCTATCTATAGGTGTATGGTTTGTCGCAAGTTTATTGAGGAGGATACGCATTGCAGTGTTCATGCTGAATTATTTCTTGACTCTATTAGGAGGGTGAGATTAAGTAAATTATTGTCGGGCCTTCTAAGACATTATCCATGGGAGATCGGTATTAATATTGATAGGAATGGGTGGGTGAATATAGATGATCTTGTATATGGTATTAAAACTAGATGGAGGAATAAAGAACTATATCAGTGGGTTACTAAAGAACATATCATAGCCATTGCTAAGCTTGATCCTAAGGGTAGGTTTGAGATTAAGGGCAATCTTATTAGAGCTAGATATGGGCATAGCATTGATGTAAGAATAAAATATGAGGTCTATTATCCAGACATGTTATATCATGGGACTAGTATTGACCGGCTAAAAAGTATACTGAGAGATGGTTTAAAGCCTATGAAACGCCGCTTTGTACATGCTACAACAAGTATTGAGAATGCATTAGAGACTGGTGGAAGACATGGAAAACCTGTTGTTCTCAGAATAGATGTTGATTGTTTAAAGAAGCATGGTATCCCAGTGTATAAGGCTACTAAGGATATTTACTTAATACCTTATGTACCTAGAGAGTGCATAGTATACGATTAGATAGTAGGTATTATAAGACTAGACGGGATAGATCATGGAGATCTGTGTAGCATGGAGAAATGGGTGTATAGACTTTAAAGCTAGAAATAATGAACTAGAAATAATTACTGGCGATCTAAAGATTATTTTAAGGCCAAGAGCGATCATATTCATTAATGGAGTTACTGATTATGAGTTAGGGGAATCTGGTAGAAAAACTAAGAAGAAATACATATACATATATCCTAGAAATGGTATAGAACCAATTAATAAGCGTGGCAAGCTTTTAAAAGAATACACATTGGATAGATTCGAGATCATGTATCAAAAACTAAGCTTTAATGAATACATGACAATAATTACTCCAGGAGAATACCTCTATGATTACATAATTTTGACTAATGATACCGTTACGATAGCCATGAGTGGTAAGAAGGAAGCTTATTTCTATAGAGAAGAGGATAAACTAACGATCTATATAGTCTAATAGTTATGAATTATTTAAAACTGATCTGTAAGGCCGGAAGTCATCACTTATCAGACAATCCAGCGTTCTTCATCTACTTGTGAATAATCTTCTACCATGTTATAAGTGTTCCTCTTTTTATCATCCCCTTAGTTATCGCCTTTACAGCCTCTTCTACATTATATCCTGATACAATTATACTATCAATACCATATTCCTTAGCCAGTTCTAATGCTTTCTCAATCTTTGTCTTCATACCGCCTGTTACATCTATTCCATAGGATTCCTCAAGTAGATCTAGTATTTCTTTATAATTTTCTTTATTGATTAATGGTATAAGCTCTGCATCACTATACTTCATTGGATCCTTTGTATATATTCCACTTACTCTCTCAAGATAAACTATCCTCCTAGGCCTAAGCTCCATGGTAAGTACGGCAAACAGCTCTTCTGTAGAAATAACACGGTAGTAACCATATTGATCAAGTATACAATCGCCATAAACAATAGGTATTAAGCCTTTATCTATGGCCTGCTTAATTGGTTCAACAAATATTCTATAGCCTCTACCATTCCATAAAACTATGCTACTGGTCTGTATAGATAATACATCTAAACCATGGTCGATGAGTTTTGTAACAATTATTTGATTAAGGGTCTTCGTAGCCTTATGGCATAAAATAAGGGTCTTACGATCTCCATATACTTGTCTAGACTTAACTACTGGATGGGCAAACGATCCACCTCCATGCCCAAGCACGATCTTTGCTTTATTACTTGATAGTAAGAGTATTTCAGTAAGTTTCTCTAAGGCATTATAATCTATAGAGAAAGGCTTGTCTTTGAACGTGATCCATGAACCACCTGCTTTAACGAACACTAGATCCATTTCTATCAATCCATAATATTCTATTTCCCCAATATCCCATATCCATAATTAGAATAAATAGTTATTTATTACTGTAGTGAATTAACTAACTACTATAATGGAATCAGTTAATGAAAATATATCACTTACTAAGAACCATTTTAGCAAGTTCAACAAAACCTAAGCCACTAGG
>CAZVWZ010000058.1:0-8254 GCA_964631195.1 uncultured Desulfurococcaceae archaeon | reverse complement strand
GCATTACTAATAATATAGTAACCCTTATAAAAGTTAATACTATATCCTACACTAGACACTGATGTACCGGGAGATATAGTATGCCATATTACCAATGCCCTCATTGTGGAGAAGTATTTACTGAAGAAAAACTAGGTTTATTACCAGGTATTAGATGTCCTAGATGCGGCTATAAAATGATCTATAAGGTTGCACGTAGATTTAGAACAGTAAAGGCCATATAGTTATCTTCCTTTATTATGTTCTAATAACATGGCAATCAATTCAACAATTAACTTAGCAGCTAATATACTCGTAATTCTACTTCTATCAAGTAACGGATTAACTTCAACAAGATCAAATCCTATGAAAGACTGATCCCTCATTTGTTTTATAATTCTATGAAGTATATTTAGTAGTTTCACCGGTGATAAGCCTAGAGGTTCAGGATTAGATACTCCAGGAGCATAAGACGGATCTACCACGTCTAGATCTATTGATATATAGACATGTGATTTATTATCTAATTCGCCAATAATATCATGTATGATACCGTCTATATCTTCCAATTTATTGGAAGCATAGAATTTTATTTCTTTATTCAAAGCATAATCAAGTTCTTCAGAGCACCAGGCATGAGAACCTATAATTACTGGCTTGATTCCTATTTCTTCATATATTATATGTTGTGTTGACGCATGACTGTATTTATAACCCATATATTCTTTCCTGAGATCTAAGTGCGCATCAAATACTATATATCCAATACTATTATACTCCTTAAGTAAACCTTTAAGAACACCATATGTTAGGGTATGTTCTCCTCCTATAACAACTAAAATATTATGCGGATATTCATGTATAATTCCATGAACAACCTTGGCTATTCTTTCAAGAGATCTAATATTATCTCCAGGCACTACAACTATATCGCCAAGATCGTTGAAGCCTATCTTGTCAAGATCTTTACCTGTATATATAGAGTTAAGCTCTATATTACATGAAGCATCTCTTATACTAGTAGGTGCAAGCCTTGTTCCTGGTATGTAAGATGCTGTGTTATCTAGTGGTATACCTATGATATTTATTGGAGATTCATTATTTCTAGAGCATCCGAAAGCTATTGTCTCACTAAGTAAATGTCTCCAAGTAACCATGGTATACACCCTATATTTTGCTAGTACTATCTTCCTTAATAGTATGTTAGAATAAAAAATGATATATGTGGAAACATCTAGTATTTTTAGGAGTTGAAGCGTAATTAGGGGGAAAGTGTATTGAGGGAATATATTGAAGAATTCAATAAGCTTGTTAAAAACCGTGGATTCTATTGGCCATCCTATGAAATATATGGTGGTGTGGCTGGTTTCTACGACTTCGGCCCTCTTGGTATAATGCTTAAAAATAATATAATGGAGTTATGGAGAAGGGTATTTATACATGATCAGAGGGGCCTTGTTATCGAAATAGAAACTCCTATAATAACTCCAAGAATAGTGCTAAAAGCTAGTGGCCACGAGGACAACTTTACAGATCCTATTACAGAATGTAGTAAATGCGGTAGATTATATAGAGTTGATCATTTGCTTGAAGAAACTGTAGGAATAAAGGCTGAAGGACTTTCCATAGATGAATTATGGAAAATAATTAGAGAAAATAATGTACGCTGTCCAGAGGATGGCGGCGAATTAACTCATCCTAAACCTGCTCTATTACTGTTTAAGACAGAAATAGGCCCATATAAGGGATCACTAGCATATATTAGACCTGAAACTGCTCAAGGGATCTTTGTATCTTTCAAGAATACACTATCTGTTATCCGCGATAAACTTCCAATAGGTATTGCTCAAATAGGTAAAGTTGGTAGAAATGAGATCTCGCCAAGACAAGGCCTTATAAGACTTAGAGAATTCACTATTATGGAGATCGAATTCTTTTTTGATCCCTTAAAAACATGGGATGAAGTAAAGAGGTATATTTCAGAGGAATTACTTAACGAGGAATTGAATATATTGTCAGCTGAAATGAAGGAAAAAGGTATAGACGAATATGTTACTGCGACATTAAAGGAATTTCTGGATCAAGGCATTATAGTTAATCCATGGCTTGGATACTGGATGGCCATAGGAAATAGATTCCTCAAGAGAATAGGTATACCTCCAGATAAGATTAGATTTGAAGAAAAGCTACCACATGAAAGAGCACATTATGCACAGCAAACATTTGATCAGGAAGTATATACTAAGAGATTTAGATGGGTTGAAGTAGCTGGATTTGCTTATAGAACAGATTATGATCTTGGTCAACATATAAAGTATTCCAAAGCGGACTTGACAATGTTTAGAAGATATGAGAAACCACTTGAGAAAACAGTTGTAAGAGCAATACCTAATATTTCTAAGTTGAAAGAGACTTATGGTAAAAAAGTAGGAGAAATTCTTAGGGCTCTAAATAAATTATCTAATGAAGAGATCGTTGAAAAACTTGGAAAGAACGGATACGTACATGTAGATCAATATAAGTTAGATAAACAGTACTTTACTATTAAGGAAGAGAAAATAAAAATCTTTGGAGAAAAATTCGTACCACATGTCGTAGAACCTTCTTATGGACTTGAAAGATTATTTTATGTTGTCCTAGAATACTCATTTTATCGTTCAGCTGATGGTAGGAATGTTTTAAAAATCCCTATAGAGCTTGCTCCATATAATGTTGCGGTATTCCCATTAGTAACTGGTTCTAGTAGTGAACATAAGAGAATAAAGAAGCTTGCCATAAAGATCTATAACGCTCTTATTGACGCAGGTATTAGGGCATTATATGATGAATCAGGAAGTATTGGTAGAAGATATGTTAGAGCAGATGAAATGGGTATACCTTACGCTATAACAGTTGATTATCAGTCTATAGAAGATCATACTATAACTATTAGATTCAGAGATACACGGGAGCAGGAAAGAGTACATTTAAAGGATTTGTATGAAAGAATTATGGAATTATTGGGCAGAAAGATTGACTGGTTAGCTATATTAAGGAAATATAATCTTTAAAATTATATTTAACGATCTTTAAGTAACTATTTTTAAGCCTCTATACGAATATCTGACTGGATAAAGGATATGCTCTCTAGCATATAGCTGGTGAATACTATGTCTGAAAAGCAGAGTGTTTCGAAAGCAAGTGAGAAAACACATGACAAACCTGCACTTAAGAAAAGGATTGATGTAACAAAATTATTGTCAATAATTCCGCCTGCATCGGAGCTTAAACGTAAAGAGGTCAAACTAAAAGAAAAAAGGATTAGAGTTAGATACAATGAATCATTACCTGTCAACACTGTTAGATTATCTAAACAGTTAGCACAGCTTTTAGGAATTAATGAAGGAGATCAAGTTGAGATTGTTGTTGCAGGGAGACATAAATTTGTATATAATGCAATAATTATTGATGAGGGTAACATTAATGAAGTACACTGCAATCCCGAAGAATTAAAGGAAAGGGGCGTAGCTGACAACAGTATTGCCACCGTTAGAAGGCTTGTGAGCAGGAGGTAGTATAAATCATATGTATACGCCTTTAGATCTTCTTGCCCATCTCAAGAAAGAGGTAGATCGTTCCGAAGAACTAATTGATCTTACTAAAGTCGTTCTAAATGAAGTAAGAACTCAAGGCTCGTCCGAAAAGATAGATCTACTTTTTAGGAAAGTCTTAGGATTATATAATAGCTTGTATAATATAGGAAATAAGTTTTCCGCAAATATATTAGATCAAATAGATGAGTATACTAAAAACTATATAATAACGTACATAAGATACTTATCATTAGTAAGTATTCCATATGAAATTGATTTATTGAATGAAATAAACAATAGGATTAATAAAGACTATATTGATGATGTAAGAAGAGTAAGTAAAGCTATAACTTTAATGAATGAATTGAGAACTATATTAGAAAAGATTGAGAATTAGTGATACATACACTTTTCTATACTAATTACATTACCAAACACGTATCTAGCCTTAACATCAGTAATCTCTATTCTTGCTAAACATACATCATCTTCCTTAACATCCAATACAGTTTCCCTAACAAACACAACAGGTCCATGGTTTACAGGATATCCATATAATTTATCATTTTCTTTTATAATATAAGCTCTAATTGTCCTATCGAGAAAATATTTTTTCTTAGCTAATAGATTGTATCTATTTACCATTCTCTTAAGTTTTCTAATAATATCCGTGTATCTGCCGATCTCTGGCTTAAAATATTCAAAGGCGGTCATAGGTAATGGCACAAACTTATAGAGTGTAATTTTTTCAACACCATTATTATAAAGCTCCTTTAACGCCTTAATTGTTCTCTTATAAATTTTATAGTTCATAAAGGGTAAGCCATAGATTAAGTAAATATATGGTCTAAGACCATTTTCTCTTAAAATCTTAATTGCTTGTAATGCTTCTTTTAATCCTACGGGCTTGCCGATGATCGTTTCATTATATTTTCTAGAGGCAGTTTCTAAACCTATATGTATAGTTGTACCATGTAGGTATTCACCAAGTATGGAGGAAACACGTTTGTCAACAAGGCAAGCCTTTACATTTTCAACAAAAATCTTGACTTCACCGCTGTAAATCTCGGGTATCTCATGTAATCTTGATAATAAATTTTTTAATGCATCGTAGTTTGGTTTAGGATTACAAGGATCAGTTAGTGGATATGGTTTAACAAGATCCTCACGGCCATAGTCAAGGAAATCTGGAGCACTAAGTACTATTCGTCTAGCACCATATCTGATTAAATCTTTTATTTCATTGACTATGGATTTTATAGAACGTGATCTTGGAGGTCCAAAGTGAAATGGTACACTACAGAAACCGCATCCTGGAGGTATATGCTTTGGACACCAAAGCTTATTAATTAAATTGCTTGATCTACAATTCATACATTTAATACAATTCCTTCTATAGCCTATATTAACTAATGGCCTGTAGAAATTGCTACAGCCCCTTACAACTTCTACATAGAAACGATACATCCAAGTTCTTTTATAGACTTTGTTTACTTGAGTATATGGTCTAATTTTGTCAAGTAAATCCTTACGGATATACTCTGGATAGCCAGTAAATACTATCTTTTTATTAATCTTAATAGCTAAACCAGCTATTTCGGTTAATTTATCAAGATCTTGTTGGATAACATATTTCTTATACTCTGTGAATAACTTAATTAGCTGATTTTCTCCTTCTCCAACTACAACTATATCGCCGCCTATATGTTCTAGTATATCGTAAAACTCAAAACCAATAGGTCCACCAATGATCTTTGGTTGCCCACTTCCATATATATCTACTAGTCTAATAACATTTTTTAAAGCTCCACGATCACTGCTCATAGCAGATAAGAGAATTACATCATAGTTCTCTAGTATGGAGGGATCACTAGATAGATCCTCGTAGGTGACTAGATCGGCTTTTTCTCCCAGTTGATTAATTAGTCCAGTTACGAGTCTAGGCCCTGTACCAACTACGTCGTAACTCGTATATCTTTTGCCCTTAGCTCGTGCAAGTAGATCTATTACTAAGGCCTTCAACAATAATCACTTCTATAACATCTAGTTTAAATAGGTGTGTTAACCCTTATAATCTCCTATCTAGAGTTGAATGGAGTATAGGGGATATAGATGACCGAGTACTGGGGGAGAAGTGAGTCTATAGCTGAGATGCATTTATTCGAAGCCCTATCAAGTCTAGCGAACCTTGATAAGAATGCATTAGCCGATCTAAGAAACTTTATTGATAATTTGGATAAGGTAGGCGTTGATAAGATAAAAAGTCTCTATATGAAGCTTAGGAATGATAAACAGCAAGTTGAAGATATAAAAGCCCTTGTAATGGAGTACCTTGTGAGACTTGGTGAAGGCCTTAACATGAAGGATCTATATGCGTCTATAGCGTTAGGGCTTGACAGGATCGTACAGCTTATAGATGGTGCATCCTATAGACTTTACATGTACATAGCGAATGGATATTCATTGAATGATGACTTATATGGTGATTTAAAGAATTTTATAGAAACGCTTATTCATGAATACAATTCATTTTATCAGGGACTTGATAAGCTTAGAGTAGATCCTAGGAGAACAATTAAAGAAATGGAGCAGGTTATAAAGCTTGAAGAGGATCTAGATAGACTATATAGATCGTATGAATTAAGAATGTTTAAAAAATTAGCAGATAATGTACCAGCTCTAATGCTTCTTAAGGACGCCATAGATTTTATTGAATCTATAGCCGACGTTATCAAGGAATCTGCTGAAACACTTAGATATTTAGCACTTCATAGGGCAATGCTTGCATGAACGGGGATCTGTTGATAGGAAAGAGGATCTGTAAAGGTACTCTACTCTTTAACAGAGTTGTTGTTCTCGATATAGAGTGTAGTAATAAAATTTATTGGAATGGTTATTATGGTACATTTTTCGGGGTCGCGAAACCTAAGGAAAAATCTGTTAATGCACCGCTAGAACTATCATTACTTGAAGCACTATATTTACTGGAAAATAATATGATTGAAGTATATGCTGGGGATGAGAAAATTTCACCAGACGTACTAAGGGAACATGGTTTAAAAATAATACCAAGGTTTAGGGAATTATACATAGTATATAGGGATCTCAGGGATAAGGGATACGTTGTAAGGAGAGGACTTAAATTTGGATGCGATTACCTAGTCTATGAATATGGACCTGGAATAGATCATGCACCATATGGGGTACAAGTTCTTAAGTTTAATGAAAAATTTGATCCCATAGATCTTGTTAGAATGGGTAGGCTATTACATTCGGTTAGGAAGAAACTTGTCATTGCATTAACAGATGGTATTGAACGTATTGATTATATTATTCTCAGATGGTGGAGGCCATAAATTCTACAGTACAAAATAATAACCCTTTAAATATATATTGGGCATTGAATAATATGGTTATTAGTGTAAGGGGCATGTTAGGAAGATCGATATGGCGATCAGTTCTAGTATAGGTGGTATGGTTTGAAAAATGATCGCTTTGGGAGAAGAGATGACCGGGAGGGACTCCGATACCATAGAAAGAGAAGAGATAAGCCATTTAGAAAAGCTGGTCCAAGATTTCAAAGACCTGCATATAGAGGCAAGCCTCAGGCCAGACCTACTCCAATAGGTGACAAATGTAATCCTTTATGCTCTTTATTCTACTGTACTCAAAGGGCACTTGTAATTTCTAATAAACCTTATCGTGGAAAATATATCAAAGCAGCATTTTGTAGATTAACGGGGTCAGAGTGTACTGGTGCAGAGTGTAGATATGCCTCGTGTCGTATAAATGCTTTATTACCGGATGGCCGTTGTGCTAAGGCATTAGAAAAAAGACAGCGTGTAAGAAGTGATGAAGAACTATTTAAAGAAATGCAATCTATTGAAGATATTGATGAAGAGAATCTTCTTTAGAGAGATCCTGCCATCTTCTATAAACATTATGTCTTATATTTAGTATATCAAGTACCTTACCTACAATAAAATCTATAAGATCCTCTATTGTTTTAGGTTTAGTATAAAAGCCAGGTGATGCAGGCATTATTATTATTCCATGTCTTGAAAGCTTAGCCAAGTTTTCAAGATCTATAGTTGATAAGGGTGTTTCTCTAATTACTAATATTACTTTTCCACCTAGCCGCATGATATTGTATAGGGCTCTCTCAAGTAATCTATGTTGAAGGCCGTTAGCAAGGTTAGCTACTACATTCATACTACATGGTATAACAACTGCAGAGTATCCTATAGTACTGCTAGAACTGGCTAAATGCGATCCCCAATCATTATCACTATATAGTCCATCAATACATTTTTTATTAAGAAGTTCTTTTACAAGATCTATATTTAGTTCATACTTAGCAACTTTAATAGCATTATTTGTATATATTATATATATGCTCGCGATCTCATCTAGAGACTTAAGTTTACATAGTACATCAATTAATTTAAGGGTATAAACTATTCCACTAGCTCCACTAATACCTAGAACGATCTTCCTGCTCAAATTAGTTACACCACAAACAATACTCAGCCCTGCGCGGGGTCATCACAGATCAGCCCTTTCGAGCATCAGCATCTACTTATTTTGTCTTATCTTCCAGCTTTATATAGGGTTCTACAATATTTATTCATGTGGAAAGAATGTCTGAGAAAATAGATCTTGAGAGAATACCTACTGGTGTTGAAGGAATAGATAAGATCATA
>CAZVWZ010000057.1:0-8327 GCA_964631195.1 uncultured Desulfurococcaceae archaeon | reverse complement strand
GCTAAATACTTTAAGAATATTGTTGACTCTCTTGCAAAACTTGTCGATGAAGTAGCTATACGAGTTAATGAAGATGGATTTCATCTTAAAGCTCTGGATCCTGCAAGAATAGCCTTAATAGAGGTCTTCTTACCAGCTACAAGCTTTATAACTTATGAAGTAGAGGGCGAAGAGACCATTGGTCTAAGTACGGCTAACTTATCAAAACTTTTGAAGAGGCTTAAGAAAGGAGATCAATTTGGGATCAGTGCAAGTGAAGACTATATAACATTGACAATATATGCAACGATTAAACGCATGTATAGGTTTAGGAATCTCGAAGTACAGATGCCTGAGATACCTGAGGCAGAATTAGAGTTTGATGTTGAGGCCCAAGTATTAGCTGATACTGTTAGGCATGCTATCAAGGATGCTGAAGCTGTTGGTGATACCGTTGAGTTCGAAGCTAAAGATGATACGGCTCTATATATTAGAGGACGTGGAGCAACTCTTGCAGAAACAAGGATTACACGTGATATGCCAGCATTAATAGATCTTATAGTTAAGAATCCTGCAAAATCTGCATATAGTATTGAATACTTGAAATATGTTTTGGCGTTAACTCAGATAGCTGAAGCAACAATAGTAAAATTCTCAAATGATGCACCAATATACCTAGAGTTTGCCTTAACAGGTGAAGGCAAGGTTAAGTATCTACTTGCTCCTAAAGCTTGACAATGATCTTTTAGTATATTTATATACCGTAGTACTTTTAGGAAGTTCTTTGGATCCTTATATAAATAGTTTGTATAATGAATGAACTTTTGCTAGACATATACAAATATAGCTTCTGTACAATATAATTTAGATAGACTTAACTATTTAGTTAGGGTATTACATACTTGGAGAAGGTAGTGCTATAGTGTTAGAAGGTTCATTCCCTACCCAAATTATTGAGAGAACGTGGAAACTGCAACATGAATTAGAGCTTATCGGAGAAGATAGTGTTGTACTCAATGATATAGCTACAGTATTCTATGGTGTACCTAGAATAATTAATGAGGTAAGAATTATTGTTAGTGGAAATGATCTGAGAGGCATTGTCAATGCTTTAAGTTACGTACTTGGAGTTTACAGTTATAGTGAACAATTAATTGAGATATTACGTGAGAAAGGCTCAGTAGCTATAAATCCAGTTATAATTCCAGTGGTTTATGTGGTATTGGCTAAGAATGAGATTGAATACCGATGTATTCATAATGAACTATCAATCGATATAATGGGGTATCGTGTTTCAATACCTAGTCTTGAAGAATATATATCATATATGGCTTCTCTGGAGGCCCAGTATCCATATATTATAGATGCAGTCGCTCTAGCTATTCTTCATTCCTCAAGAATAAATGTGAATAGATTAGTTGAGAATGGAATTGATAAGGCGAAACTTTGTAGATTAATCAATGATATAGGTAGAGCTGCATCAACATTCTACGAGCTCAAGAATCTTTTTAAGAAAGCCATAGATATCTATTGCTAACGTCATATTCTAAGGAATATAAATAGACCTTGTGATTATATTTATAAAACCCATAAAATATACTCTTATGGGATATAATTATTTGGCAGAAAAATATGGGTGAGAGACATGACTGGATCACTATTTGAGAAATTAACGCCCATGAGCCCTGGACAAGAAGAGATGAAAAAGGCGTTTCAGAACATGAACTATGAAGTTATAGGATTATTTGGTCCGACAGGAACTGGTAAGAGTTTATTTAGTACACTATATGGTATCGATGCTGTACTCACCGGTAAGTTTAAGAGATTTATAATATCTAGACCAGTAGTTGATGTGGTTACAGGTAAAGAGCTTACAGCAGTTGATCTTGGGCAGATGTACTATGATATAGCTATTAATTATTTGAGGGATATTCTTGAAGGTTTTATTGAATGGAGTGAAGTCGAGAAACTCATTAAGGAGGGTAAGATAGTTTTTGCCGATACCCATTATCTTAGAGGACGCACATTTGATAATGCAGTTATATTTCTAGATGATGCTCAAAGTATACCTCCTGAAAGCAGTATTGAAATTCTTATGAGAATAGGTAGGAATAGCCGTTTCATAGTAGCTGGTGACCCAGTTTTTCAGAAGCCTCAAGGTGTTGAAAGAGATGGTGCATCTATTGTACGAGAAGTACTGCTTGGCGAGGAAACCGCTAAAGTAGTCGATCTTGGTTTAAAGGATATTATTAGGCCTGGTGCTAGACGCGGTATCCGTTTATTAATGGAGACACGTATGAGAAACCGTAAACTTAGTGATACTGAGAAGAATATTATAGATATTGCTCATGTACATGCGCCTGATGCGGATATTGTTACTGTTGTAGAGTTTATTGATGAGAAGAAACAATTCCAGATAGAGGTTGAGGGAGTTCCAGATGCTCTGATCATTGTTAAAGAGGGGTATCTTGGTAGATTAATCGGTAGGGGTGGTGAACGTATAGAGTCTATGGAGGCAGATACAGGGTTAAGACTACGTGGTATAGAGCTTACGCTAGACTTTAAGCCTTTGATAAGAGCTATTCATCCAGTAAACTGGATACATAGGCATATAGCTGATATAGATTTTGCGGGCCCTGACCTAGCTGTAAAGGTATATAGTGAGGCTTTCGGTGCATTTGTAGGGCAGAAAGGATTCCATGTAAAATTCATAGACGCTGTATTAAGGAAATTAATGGAAGTTGGTGTGAGAGCTATTGAAGTACCTGAAGAGAGGAGAGTATCTAGAAAACGTAAAAGATAGCCATATCATATAAAGGGAGAATCGATAAAAACTATTTTGTGCTTCTCTATATAGTTCTTCATTCATCAACTTTGAATTACTTCTTTAACTTAGTTACCATATAAACTATTAATATTATTGCTAGGTTTATGACTAAGCCGTAGAATCCCTCATAGAATCCTAAACTCTTAATATTATATAATGCTTCTCCAATAGGGTTTAATGGTGTTGTTAACAGCAAGTTCTTTATAGTATCTGCTGATTTTACTAGTGCTACTGTAGCCATACCTAAGGACATTGATGCTATTGCAGTTTTTCTACCTATAGCATTAGGTCTAAACATCTTAATGATTAATGATGGGAAGAACTGTACTATACCAGCATATCCTACAAGCAATAATGATATGAGCACTTCTGGTGCAACTATTGCCAATGCAAAGGATATAATTGCTATTATTGTTGTAAAGAGTCTAGCACTAAACACTAGTTCACGTTCACTTGCTTTTGGCTTAAAGATTCTTTGATAAGCATTACGGGAGAACAAGGCTCCCGTGACATGAAGTATAGCCGCAGCTGTAGAAATCGATGCAGCAAGAGCTCCTGCACCAACAAGTCCTACAAGCCATGGATAATTATTAAATACAGTCCTCACTACGAGCATAAAACTCATATCAGCATATTCCTTTTCATATATGGGAACATTAAGTAATCCCTTTACATACAGTCCCACAGCTGTTAATCCAACTAATATAGCAGCTATTTGGCTAATCTGGTATATACCAACCATAACAAAATTCTTTTTAATAGTATTAACGTCTCTACCGCCAAAGACATTCTGGATCCTATTAGGCCATAGCCAGAAAGCTAAGGGAGCAGTGAATAGTAAAGTAATTGCCCATGCATAATCCTGTGGTTTAAAGTATAGTGAGAACTTTGCTCCTGGAGGAGGATTCGCAGCATAAGCTGATACAGTATCAAATAATCCTTGGAATCCTCCGAAAGCTATTATTGGCACAATAATCCCGATACCCCAAATGGCTATGAGCATTATAGCTCCTTGCAATGCATTAATGAATATAACGCTTAAGAGACCGCCTACAATAGTGAATATAGCTATTAATAGGAATGCGATAGTCTTAGCAACAATGGGATCCACTAGTCCATACCCTGCAACTTCAATAATATAGCCTATGCCCTGTATCTGCAATTGTACATAAGGTATACTCCATAATGCACCTGTTACTGCAATAAATGCTCCAAGTGCCTTACTAGAGTATAAATCCTCAAAGGCATCGGCTATAGTTAGCCATTCACGCTTCTTAGCACTACTCCACAGTTTAGGTACTATAATAAATCCTATGATGAAGGAGATCATACCATATAGCGTAATAGCCCAGACACGTACACCTAAGCGTGCGGCATAGCCGGGCAGACCAAGGAATGTGTACGCACTATATATGTTTGCTCCAACACTAAGCCATAATACGATCAATCCAATGCTTCTACCAGCCACAAACCAGGATTCTGCACTCGCTAGTTTTTTCAATCTTCTCTTCGTCGTTAATGCTCCTACAAGGGCAGTGAATGCAAGCCATGTAAATATAACTACTAATGCAAGATACTCCACAGTTACTCACCTAATCTTTTATCAATGAAATATGCTATCACAAGCAATGTAAACGAAAACAGTACCCAGATAATCATGTAAACCCAGACTATAGGAAACCCACCTATGTTACCGCCAACCTTATTTATGATGGGCAAGAATATTATTGGGAAATAGTTTAGTCCAAGAATTAATATGAATGCTGCTGTTTTTGTCAAACTTTTTTCCTTCAACAGATTTTCACCACTCTATAATGGAGAGTAAGTGTCATAAATAATCTTTATTCTTAAAAATAATCAATGATTTCCATTAAATATTAATGGTAAATACCTTGCTTTACAACCTATAACTATAAATTCACGATGTAGATTACGTATTCTTTCAGAGGAACCTGATAATACTAGGACTTCTATGCACTTCTCATCTATATGTAAGTGTGTATATGATGCTATTACGTCTCTGTATTTTTCTATGATTTTAAAGAATTTCCTATAGCTGTTCTCTCCTATATGTGAAAATATTATTAGTATACCCATGCATTTATGGGGAACAAGATAAAGTAGATGATCATGTATATATGTTCTTATAGCCTCACATACTATACTTGATCTATCTGTCTCTAATTTAGATGCTAGTTCATCAAGATCCCTGGCCATGTCCTCTGGTATAGATATTCCAAATCGTCTCTTATTATTTCCCACTAAGATCACCTTCTACTAGCTATTAATGATATAAGGTATATTATAAATAATATTAACCCTGTTGTACCTGCTGGTGATAGATTAAATAATATTGCTACGTACAGTCCCGCCAATGAGGCTATTATACTTGAGAAAATACTTATGAAAAATGCTTGTCTAGAGCTCATAGCTACTGATGAAGCTATAGCTGCAGGTAATAGTATGAGTACGTGTTCTAATACGAATCCAACAATCCTAAGTAATCCAACTGTTGTTAATGCAAGTAGAGTAAACACGAGTAAATTATAGATACTTGTCTTTAGACCTGTCAGTTTAGCTGAATCAAGATCTATTCCCATAAACACATTTTCTCTATATGTTAATAAGACACATGCTATGGAAAATACTCCTATACCAATAGCATATAATACATCATTCCATCTAGTAAGCAATGGATCGCCTATAATTAAAGCAGTAATATCTGTTTCTAAAGGATAACTAGTAAGTACATAGTATATTGCTAATACACTAGTCGACGCTGTTAAAGCTACAAACGTAGCTGTTGCAGTATCCGGATCAGCTCCACGATGAATAGTATATCCCACGGTATAGATGAGTAGAATACTAGATATAATTGCCCATCCATACTCATCTAATAAGCCAAGTTCTCTAGCCAACGGAATAGATAATACAACAGCCAGTAATGCAGAATGGGGAGAAGCACTTGCTAGAAAATACAGTCTTCTAGCAGATACAATACTACTTAAGCTACCATAAGCAAGAGCCGCCGATAGCATTACAAGAACCCATCTAGGTTCAATAGTTAATAACATAGAACCTATTAGTAATATAACCAATAATGTTACGGCTAGTTCGAATCTATACAATTTCTTCTCTCCTCCTTAGAACTATGTATGCTATGAATGTAGTAATTGATGCAATAACTATTCCTCCTACAACAAGATGTCCGTATCCTCTCAAGCTATTTTCTTCTACCATGCATGATCCCTTATACAAACTCTCATAGTATTTAATTGGATCAGTTATTTGGGAAGCAATATTAGTTAATTTATCTATAATTGTTGCATTAGACAATGGTGATGGCACATATAAAATTGTTATATTATATTCATTTGCCATATCGATAAGTTGTTGCGAGGAAGCGTCAATGGCTGGCTCGGTAACAATAGCTAAATTAATATGTCCCTTGGCCATCTCATTCCTAATGATACTAAGATCACTTGGTGTAGCTGGTACTCCAGGTTCTTTAATAATTAAATATCTAATTTCAATCCCAAGCCATGATACAGCATATTGAGTAAGAGGTTTATCGGCAACAGCTTCCAAGTATATTCTCGGAGCTGAAGCTAGTAGATAAGCGATTTTAGATATAATGGATAATCTATTGGCATTATATGTATTTGCAAGGGTGGGTCTAAGTTTCTGTATAGTTTCAGTAATGTTATTTATAAAAGTAATGTAATTTATAGGATCATATATTGGCATATGGAGATTAGGTAATCCTGTTGCAGGATTATTTAAGATCTTCATATCATTTATCTTTGGTATCTCTATGAGAACAGCCTTTATTTCTCCATTATTAACTAATTCTCTAATTCTATTCTCAAAAGATGTATGACCTGTTGAAATAATTATGTCTGCTTTCTGCAGAATCTCTATATCACTAATCGTTAACTGGTATTCATGAGGATCTGTTCCTGGAGGAACTATCGATATCACACGGTCATCATTAGATACGAGCTGCTCTATATCATTGACTAATGATGGAAATGTAACAACTATTAACAAACCATTATTAACCATATGGATTCCATGAACAGGTGTAATAGGCCACAATATACCCATCAATATAAATGCCATGAAGAATATTATTGATAGAGCTCTAATCATGGCTCTCGGCCGATACACTTATATGTGCACGACTGCTTATAAATTTATCTTGAAGTGTGCACAAGGTGTGGAATATGTTAAGAAACACAATAGTTTTATCAATTGAGAAATTGACAGTTGGCTACAATGGACATCCAGTGATTAAGGATATTGATTTTAGTATAACAGGTCCCGCACTCGTCCAGATTTTAGGACCTAATGGTGCTGGTAAGACTACTTTATTAAAAGCTATTCTTGGCATATTGAAGCCATTTAGCGGCAAAGTATTAGTTGATCATACAGATGTCACTGGTAAGCCTGAAAAAGCTGGTAAATACTTTGGATATGTACCGCAATTATTTACATCATCGACTACAATGTATCCTATAACAGCATGGGAGTTAATAGAGAATACATACATGTTGTATAGGAAGAAATGGCCTCGTTTATTTCCTGAAAGACTAGCTAGGAGGAGAGTAGCTGAGATTTTAAAAGCTGTTGGTCTTCCTAGAAATGTCTGGAATAAGACATTTTGGAAATTATCTGGAGGCCAGAGACAGAGAGTATTAATTGCTAAGGCACTTGTTCACGATCCATCTATATTATTGATGGATGAGCCTTTATCAGCAGTTGACCCTGCTGGTAAGGTAGAGATTGCAAAATTGATTGGTTGTTTAAAGGCTTCAAAACTTGTTCTTGTTACAAGCCATGATCCCATGCTACTTCTAGACTATACAGACTATATCATATTAATCAATAGGGAAAAGTTTAGGATAGGAAGGCCTGATCAAATACTAGTTACAGATATTGTTGAAGAATTTTATGGTGAAGCTGTTAAGCCTGTTCGAGACCATCTTCACATATGTGACTATCATGCTTAGAAGAATTCTGTAATAGATCTTGTACGATCGGCTATTTTGACGAGATCGCTTATCCTAAGTCCATTCTCAATATTTTCAAGGGAGACCCTATAATTTCCTCCCCTAGTTTCCTCAACTTTATCGATCGGTATAAATCTCCAGCCACGGCCATCCATGATCTTTACAGCTATATATCCTTGGCCACCACTGCGTCTAATAAACTCCATAAACTTCATAAATTGTTTCCTGTCAATATAGATTATTCCGGGTTTTTCTCTTGTCTTAACTTCAAATACGAATATGATCCCTCTTTTTAAAGCAACAAGATCAGGGTATGCTAATCTCCTTGTCTTTGCACCGCTTGCAGGAGCTCGTAGAACAGCAAAGCCTTTTTTCCATAGTAGCCTTGCTAATTCTCTTTCTCTACTAAATCCTTTACTTCTTCTACTCATGACATTCCCTCCTTATAGCTGATGTATGAGATAGATTAATTACTTAGCATATTCAATTACTATAATAAAGAATTGGAT
>CAZVWZ010000056.1:0-8387 GCA_964631195.1 uncultured Desulfurococcaceae archaeon | reverse complement strand
ATGAACAACTCCATAATAACAAAGATTGATGGCAGCACTGCCACTATATTAACCAAGATTGGAGAGATCAATGTAAGCTTAACCGACCTAATGCTAACACTTGCTAATGAAGTAGAGGTTAAGATTGATGACTCTACGGCAACAATCATTGCAAAACTTGAGGATGTCAATGAAACCTTGTATCTCAAGATAGAGGAAAGTACAGACTTCCTAGAATCATTAATTAATGATCTATTTACCAGACTTGACGAGCTAGAGGCTAACGTAATCTATACAATATATGCTGTAAACAGCTCAATTATAAGACACATAGATGTCGTTGCTGATGACTTAAGATATGATATACTACTAAGGATTGATGAGGCAGAGACTACATTAAGTGATCTAATAACTGTTAAGGCTGACGAGATCGAGTACTTCATTAACGAGACAACCACTACAATCGTAGCCAAGATCGGAGAATCTACGTTAACAATAACAGATGCAATCGATAGTGCTAAGGCCGACTTAGAAGTCTATATTGATGGACAGACGGCTACTATTAGAAGTGATATAGCTGCTGTAAAGACTGATACTGAGAGTATAATAGACTTAGTAAATGCTTTACAGACAAGTGTTAGTGACTTATCTGTAAAGCTAGTACAAGTAAATGACACACTATATGCATTAGTATTAAGTGTTGGAGATGATGTAAAGGCAACAATCGTTGGTAAGGCAGACGACATATTAGGATTCCTCAACGAATTCAAGACAGCTACTGACACAAGCTTCAGCAACGTATTATCAGCAATTGATGAATTAAGCACTGATGTTGAGACTGCTAAGACAGATATACTAGCCAACCTATCAAGTGTATACAGTGACTTATCAAGTAAGCTTGATGATGTAAGCTCAGCCATATCAAGTGCTAGGACAAGCATTGAAGACAAGATTACAAGTGCTAAGGACGAGCTAAGCACTAAGGCCGACACATTAGCTGGAGACTTAAAGAAGACTGTTGAAGAGAAGACTGATGCTGTAAATAGCAATGTAACAACATTCAGTCTAACACTATTGATACTCATAGTAGTCCTAATAGGACTAGTAGGATACAGCGTAATAACTGCTAGAAGAGTCAGGTAAACACTATAAAATATTTAAAATATCCAAATATTTTTTATAAAAATAATACATTATCTAATGTTTTAACTTACTTTTGTCCAAGTATTTCAGATTCTAATAAGTTCTATATAGAACTATTTTTAAGGATTTAAGAAGGTCTGGGGGGGTAGTTGAAACCGCTAACACAATATCTATCAATAGCTATTATATTGTCAATAATGGTATCTGTATCTGCATTATTGACTACTTATATAAATAATGTATATGAGTCCGCTTTAAGTGTTAAAGGAGATCTTTTGGACGAGGCAATTATTTTAAATAAATTAGAATTGGATAAGAATAAAATTATTATAGTAGAATTTAATAGAGAAGCGATGGTTTATGATATTATTGTAATTTATCCCTTGACTAAATATAGTTACTCCATACTTAAATACATAGGTAATGGAACAAGCCAGATATCTTATAATAATATGACAATATTTTATCAAAATATGACTAATCTTCAAGATAAGCTTATCGGTATAAAAAACTCATTAATAATCATGATAGTGCCAAGAGATCTATGTATAAAAATATATTCTACGGAGGGAGTATATTGTGCTTAGATCTATATCAGCTTATCCTTTAGCGATCATGTTAACAATATCATTAATTGCAATAACAGTGTTGACGCTGAACTCTATGGCAAAAATATCAGCACTAATAACTAGTAGTAATGAGCAAGAGAATGCGCCATCGATAACGTATACCGTATACAATGGCTCGCTATACATAATGCCTATTAAGAGATATGATGGTAGTATAAGGGTATTTGCAATAGACGAGCAAAGACATATTCATGTACTCGAACTAAATAGATCTTTATTAAAAATAAAATAGTATATGGTCCTATACCACTGTATTATAAATATTTAATTATTCAAAACAAAGATCATGAGATACTATATGTATTGAAAGAGATAGATACTAAGAGTATCAATATAGCGTTTTCCCATCCACAGCCTCCATCACTATATATTGATCCAGACCTCTCTATAGTAGATTATATAGATCAGCGTAGTGGTATTAATAACTATTATGAAGTAATCCCCAAAATTAATGACGTTATTGAAAGCATACTTTACCCTAATTTAACTTATAAAATAGATAATGAGTTATATAAACCTGTAACTATTAATCAGAGTATACAAAATAAGACAAACAGCAGTAGCTATAGTGTTTTGAATAATACGTTCTTAATCAATATAACAGACATACTGGTGCACGTTAGCCAGTACTATGGTGGATATCTTGTTAAAATCGAAATTAATTCAACAGAACCTATAGAATTTATAGAAGGATTAAGTGAAAACTATACTCATCATACTTATGTTTATCCTCGCAATACAGAGACTATTGAAATAATTGAATCATATACTCTATTAAATAAAAGCATCAATACAGGTTATATAACTGATATTTTAGTGAATGTTACTCATAAAATATTGAAGGCATCGATTAAAGGATTATGGACTGGAAGAGTTATATCTGCATTTTATGAAATAATATATAATGTAACTTTAATCAATGGATTGTTAGTGCATCATATATTACTCGAGCAAATGTTACAAGTATTAATATAAACAATTACACTATGATTATTAGTAAGTTGTTTAACGGTATTAATGGTTCTTCGTTGAATAGTTCTATCACAATAATATTAACGATAAAATACAGTATTATGCCCATAAAAATAGGCAGTGAACCATTATCACTTGATCTTTATTCTCATGTATACGGCAATAAGCAAAATAGATCAATATTAATTATAAGACATAATACATTACACCTAATTGCAGACAATATAAAGAATTTTATAGTAGATGAATCAAGTATATCGATCTATTCATCTATGTATTCATTAAAGGATAATATTTCGTATAAGATACTGGCAAATGACTTCAACATAGATCATGATATCACTTCTTATATTTTACTTAACTTTTATGGTAGAGCAAATATCTCTATAACTGAATATGCCTTGCCTGATATAGTAATTAATAATAATGGAATTATATTAACTAATGTTATTAGTAATGCATCTATATCGGGTAACGTGACTGGAATTTTATGGTTTAATACCAATGAAAAACCATTACATATAAGGTATAAAGTTCCATCGATAGTTAAAGTTGGTACTGTATGGTTATATATAAATACATATATTATCTTACTTAGAGACTACTATGAAAATAAAACATATCTATACAATGATGCATTTTACCTAATCAATGGATCCAAAATTAGAATTATACAAAATGTAATCATACTACGTAATATAACCTTTGCGATACCTTATCTCTACTTTCCCTGTTCTATAAGCCTAACCATATACATTGTGTATATGGATGGTCAAGTGGAGATGATAAATACAAGTTATGGTACTGCTTTCTATAGATTAAGGAATATGCTTATCGGTAACTTGACAGTTAAATTAAATCATTATGGATCCAGAATATATGGCTCTCTAAATACTCTATTTCTAATTATTAATTTTAAAAATAACATTGATTATGCTTTTATCGAGAAAGATATACTTAGATATATTCATATTTTTGAAAACACTATTGCTATTTACAAGACAAGAATTCATGGATATGAAGTGTATTTAGTACTTTCGCCTAACCCTCCCCTTATTAAATATCCCTAACCTATACTGGGGTAATCGGTATGACTGATATAATAGGATTCATACAAGATCTCATCATAAATATAACGCTAGTGGCTTGGATAATGTTCTTACTAACATGGGTTGTTGGATGGGCTTTAAAGGGAGCACCAATACCCTTTCTAAGGATTAAGAGAACAGGTCAAAAATTTATAGAAGATGCAGTGTGGGCAGCATTCTGGCTAGCAATGGGTACAACAGTATTCGCTTTAATAGCATACATTGTTACACAGTTTCAGCAACCATTTCCAGAACCACCAACGATCTAGGGTTTTCTGGGGGGTCTAGTTTGTTATGGAGTACGAACTACTTGTTACCGCATTTTACTTGTCAGCTCTCTCTTACTACATAGGTACATTACTATATATACTACCTATACCCTTCTATGGTGTAAAGAAATGGGCTCCAACACTTATGGTTGATGGTATCTTTTCAGCAATACTGGTCTTTGCATATACTATACTATTGTGGCTTATAGAGTATTTCGGAGGATTATTAGGTAGTGACTGGGCCTCATTCTATACATGGCTTGGAGTAAAAACGGGTATTGTCGCTACATTAATGACTATATTAAGAGTAATTGCTGCAAGTGCATCATTTACTGGAGCAAAAGTCATTGTTAGCAGCATTATAACACCTTTAATATCATCACTAACATATGTTACGATGACCTTACTAACAATAGCTATAATAGCAATAATTATAACAAGCTATGGGGCTAGATTACTTGCTTTAGGGATACTATTACACTCGGTACCATTTAGACTAACTAGGGCCAGTGGAGCTATGATTATATCTATAGTAATGGTTTTCTCTATAGGATTGCCAATAATGCCTCTGTATGTAGAACTTTTATCACAACCTATAGGAATGCCTGACTTAATGGTAGTTGACTATGGTATAGCATATGTAAAGATATATATTAATGACAGTATTGGAAAACCCATATCGTTCCCTGTATTTACGGCCATTACACAAGATAATAGGACTCTGGCACTATATCTTGGTGGAGAAGACGGTGTAATAGATGCATCAAGTCAAGATAGAGGATTACCTAGTTCTAGAAGTTATAATGTAGATATAGATGTCGCTGGAATACATTTGTTTAAAACAATAGATCCTATTAAGGAATATGTAGGTGAAAATAGTACCTTTTATAAACTATATATATCAATTAATAACACTTTACAACTTGAACCATTACGTCTAATCTATTTAGAGGGAATAGATATACAAGGTTATTCATTGGACTCTGGATACCATGAAATTACTGTCTATAGCCAAGACAATAGCTACTTCTATGTAATAGTATATCAACAAGATAATATTATAGTATATATTGACGGTGAATTAAAGAGTCCGTTAGAGACTACAAATTATATATGGTATAGCATTGATATGGTTAGCTTCAAATACCAGCTATCCCCAGGGCAACATACTATTACCATTAAGCTCTCATACGATATCATACCTACTCCAAGTATTAATGAAATCCATTATTTAAGAGATACAGCCAATATATCATTACTTAATCCCTTAACAATAATAAATCCAATAGTATATCTTATATTTAATTTATTCATAGCTCCTCTATCATACATAGTAGTCCTAGTGTCATCATCATATGCTTTAGCTAGGCTACTCGGTGGCACTGCGCCGAGTTTATTCCGTGCATTAACTGTAGGAGGGAGGCTCTAATGAATATTGAATGGATTATATTGTTAATGGTAATATTTATTATAATAGTATCTGTAACGACCATGGAACTTGCAAGATCATTAGTGATCAACATACTATTTGTATCAATAATACTGTTACTAAAACTGTTAATAAGGAAGGTGAATAAAGAACATGAAGTTTAGAGAGATCTTGGAGGCATTATTTGGTTATAAGATCTCTTTTGAAATAAGGAATGGAATATTATTCATTAGAAAAGGCAAGAAAGTATATGGAGTAAAGTATTTAGTATCTAATGAAGCTGACTATGGATTTAGAGATCTTGATCCTAATAGACTATATAGAATTATTGAAAACTATGTTAGTCTTTACTCTAGAATGCCTGTAGGTACAGAAATAAAAATTGTAAAGCTCAGTATTGATAGAAGAAAATTATTAAAACGTATTGAGAATGAAATGTTAAATATAAAAGCAGTTATTGATACAGTAAAAGAGCCACACACTATTAAAAAGCAGGAGCTTAGACTTAGGCTTCTTGAAAGACTTTATGAGAAGATAATTTCATCAAAAGATATTGAAAGAATAGTTCTTATAATAAAGATCAGAAGTGAAGGAGCGAGTATGGATTCTGTAAAAGAATCATTAGATACACTTTCTGAAATGATTATTAGCTTCTTTAAGTTAGGTCTTGGAGTAATTCTTAGAAGTGCAAGTGATAGTGAAGTGAGGGACATCATTAGATATGAACTAGGAATAGTAGAGAAGCCCAGAGGAAAGCCGATAATTATTGAAACGCAAAAACTAGCATCGTTACAGCCTATACCATTTAATAAAAAACCTAGTATAGAGGAAATGGAAGGAATCTATATAGGTAATGACCTAGAAAGTGGATGGCCTGTTATTATTGATAAAAATGCATTAAATAAACATATAGCTGTAATTGGACCTACAGGCAAGGGTAAAACAGTAACCTTAGCCACTATAATAGAGTCAATGATTGCATTGAGGGAGTCAAATATCATATCCATTGATTTCAAGGGAGACTTGGTACAGCTAGTTAATAGAAGTCTTATAAGTATTCTTGAACCAAATAGCTTACCTTTGAATATACTTATTAAACCTGATTACATACCTCGTGTTGACTGGGCCCTCATGGTAAATGATCTATTAATCAATATCATGAGGATCGATCCAAAGCGTTCATCTGCCATATTGAATGCCATTGTTGAGGGCAAGATAGATAATTTGAATGCTGAGAAAATATTATTAAATAAGGATCTTGCTATATTAGCTAATGTTATTGAATTAGTTACCTCATCCCCTAATTATACTAAGCTATATGATCTGTTGATTAAAGGTAGTATATTATTTAACCTTAAAGGCTATGGAACTACATTTCAAAATATGTATGGAGGATTAGTGTTATCGATAATATCGTATCTTATATCTATAGGTGAGCTCCAGAGATCACTTATAATAGTTGATGAAGCATGGAGGATCATGAGAATAAGGTCCTTTAGAACTTTAGTAAAAGAGGGTAGGAGCAGAGGTGTTGGTGTAATTTATGCTGTTCAGAATATTGAAGATATACCGGAAGATATACTTGATAATACAAATACGATTATAGCCTTTGGATCATATAGTGACAATTATATTGATAAGATTAGGAGAGTACTTGGATTAAATCGACAGTATCTTGAGAAAATGAAACATTTATCAGTAGGTGAAGCAGTCATGATCTCGTCAATTGATCCCCATCCTCTAGTAATCAAGATAGAGCCTCCAAGTAAATTAGATGAGAAGATTAAAGCCTCTAGGAAAATAAGATATATTATAGAGTGATGATTGGTGGGCTTTACAGACCCGCCTAGATTCTAGGGTATGAAGAGTGCGGTCGTAGCTGATTATCTTGGTGGAAATACTAATTAGCTACGAATATATAATGGGTTGAATATGCTGTTAAAATGGTGTAGGAGGTGAATAGTGGTGGGTGGAAGACAAAGAACAAGTTTGTTCCTGACAAAGGAGAAGAAAACAACAACTATAGAGACAAAGCAGACAAAGAGCAAGAGAAAAGGAAGGAAGAGATAGGTCTTTATAAGCGTAAAACGGATTTAATTGTTTTCCTGCCAGACTCGCTATTGACAAACGAACCTAGTCTTCGAGAAAAAACCTATAAGTATTTACAGATTGTTCGTTCTCTCTCTATATTTCGCGTAAATAGGCTGGTTATATATCACGATCCATTACTTAATATTGAACCACGATATGATAAGGAGTTAATAGCGAAACTTCATAACTATTACTTGATACCTCCCTATTTACGCAAGAAACTTATTCCTATAGATCCCATGTTAAAGTATGTCGGTGCTGCCCCGCCTCTTAGACTACTTATACATAGTGTGGGAATTAAACCAGTGATTGGTGAGTATAGGCAGGGATATGTTGAGAAAGAATATAGTAGCTATGTACTAGTTGATGCAGGCCTTAAAAAGCCAGTTAAGGTAAAATGCATAGATGAATGTCCTTCTAGAGAAAAAATGATTCTTTTTAAACTAACAAGTACTAAGCCCCTTGAAGGTGAATATAGAAAGCTATATCATTCAATACTGTATACTGGTCCTATACTGGATTGTATAGGTGATCTTTTTAGAGAAATAAAGAAGTTAAGAGATAACGCATATTACTTAATGGCAACAAGTAAATATGGTAAGAAGGTCTGTTTAAATCTACTAGCATCATTAAGGAAATCGTTTAGGGAGCTATATAGGGGTATAGTGGTTCTTTTTGGTGCACCTTATTACGGGCTATATGAGATATTCAGAGGTTATGGTGAATCATTGGAGGAATACGTAGATATAGTTATAAACACCCTTCCAAATCAAGGTACAAAGACAGT
>CAZVWZ010000055.1:0-8427 GCA_964631195.1 uncultured Desulfurococcaceae archaeon | reverse complement strand
CTAATTGTGTAGCATTATAGGGTGGAAAAACTATTTCGATCTCGCCAAGACTGCTGCGGACACGTGGATCAAGGTTCTCGACAAAATTTATATCGTTTGTAATCCCTATAATGGATGCTTTTCCATGGGTTAGTTCCTCATTTATTCTTGTAAGTTTATATAAAAGATCATCTCCATGTCTGCGAACGTAATAATCTATTTCATCGAGAACTATGACATGTACGCCTCTCCAACTATCAAGTGCTTCAATATATCTACGGTAAACCTCTGCAATAGCTAATCCAGTATATGGTATTCTAAGTCCAAGGCTACGAGCAATCTCAGCTAAAACACGATAAGTAGTATCAGTTTTACGTGTATTGACATAGGCGTACCTAAACCTTATTCCCCTAGTCTTAGCACGATCCTCTAATCCACGAAGAACAAATAATGTAACAGCTGTTTTACCAGTTCCCGTTAAACCATAGATCAATATATTGCTTGGCCTAGTACCTTCAAGTCCTGGTACAAGTATAGATGCTATTCTCTTAATCTGATCTTCGCGATGAGGAAGCTTCTCAGGAATATAGTCAGGATGAAGTTTTTCCTTATCAAGGAATATCCTATGTTTCTTTTTAAGCCTAGACTCTATTATTTCATCAAGTATGTCTTTACTCAAAACCAGTTGCCCCACAGTAGGACCAGTTTATCCACTGGAGATATAGTTGTAAGCTATAGAATAAAAACTAGAGCCCTCTATAGAGAATTATTGTTACTCCATGGTGAATGGGGATGGATTTAGGTGAGCGCGTCTATGGAGCATTATTAGGCCATATACTTGGAGATATTATTGGTATACCCTATGAAGGCTCTAGAAGGAGAAATATAGATGTTAATGCTGTAATGGAGTTTAAATGTTTGAGGCGCCATGGAAAATGTTTATGGAGTGATGATACAGCATTAACATTAGCTACAATAGATGCATTAGCAAGCCATGGTTATAGTTTAGAGGCTATAGCAAATAATTTCATCCAATGGTACGTAAATGGCAGGTATAGCTCACATGGAAGAATATTTGGCATTGGACGTACAGTTAGAAGAGCTTTGAATAACTTGCTTAAGGGAAAACCACCGACATCATCTGGTTTAAAAGACGAGTTTAGTAATGGTAATGGGTCATTAATGAGGATCATGCCTGTACCGCTATACTTTCACTGCAGGGATCTAAAGACAATTATAGAAAAAGTACATGAAGTATCAGCTATAACACATGCACATCCAAGATCGCTTGTTGGATGCGGACTATATTCGATCATTGTATACTACATTATTAGAGGCTATGATAAGCATGAAGCCTATGATAAAATGGTTGAAGAAGCAAATAAGATCTACAGTTCATGGAAGCCATTTAGCGGCGAGCTACATAGACATTATAGTAGAATAGTTAAGAAAGAATTACCATATCTTAGTATAAAAGAAATCAAGAGCACAGGTTATGTAGTATACACACTGGAAGCTGTACTATGGTTATTCCTGAACAGTAAAGACTATGTAGAGACTATAGCTAATGCGATAAGTCTAGGCCATGACACAGACACGATAGCAGCAATAGCAGGTTCACTAGCAGGCCTATACTATGGAGTAAAGGACATACCAAAAGAATGGATATTACATATACCAAGGCTAGAATGGATAATGGAGCTAATAAACAAGTATATAGAAGCCATAAAGACACAATGCAACCTATAAAGCTCAAGAAAGAGGCTCATAAACCCTTATAATCCCTAAACAATAATCTACTATAGAGACTATAGTAGGTGGGCCGGTAGCTCAGCCTGGAAGAGCGCTCGGTTGGCATCCGAGAGGTCCCGGGTTCAAATCCCGGCCGGTCCACCATTCTCCAACCAGTTTTTCTTTTAATTCTGGTTTAAAGAACGCTATATAGTATCTAACAATAGTGTCTAGACTTCCAATATACAGTGTCTTATGTCTACCGTTTTCTCTGCCTTCCAAATAGACATATAGATTATTCTTTATGCGTTTAATGACTAATTTAAGCGGGATTATCTCACCCATATTAATCTACCATGTCGTTAACTGATTCAAAAACCCTAGCTCTTCCTTGTTTATATCTTCTCTCTATGTAAAGCAATGCCTCCTAAAATCTTAGATTGTGCCATAACTATTGGTTATTCTATCCAATATATAGGGGAACCAGACTGCAGGATGTTCCATTCAATAAACTATATAGCTTATTTGAATAAACCAAGTTCTCTAGCATATAATGGATATATCATATTATGAAACTAGTAATTGCATTAGAAAACTTGATGAGAGATTAGGAGAGATATTCATAGGAAAGCTATCTAATGCATAATATAAAATGTCGTCACCAGCAACATTAGTATCACGATTTCTCGCCAAGCATACTCGAAGCAATAATATATACCGAGTTGGACTCTACCTCCTTCTGCCTACTCTTACACTGTGTCTGTGGAGGATGCCCGACGGTTCCCGATAATATCTTCGAGCTCCTCGGTGTTTTAAAACCTTCCTTGAAGGTATTAACCTATATACTATTCGCTACTCTTCAGTACAAAAAATGTAGTCTAGTTGTGTCTAAATGTGTTCTGAAGTGTTTGAGAATAGAGCTATTTTATTGTTTTATATATTCATACATTTTGGTTACATAGTAGTAGACAACGTATAGTGCTATTGGTACTGCTGATACCCATAAGGATAATATGTCCCTGGGATACATTTCCCCTATATTAGTGGTCTGTGGTCCTGTTTTGAGTAATGAGTTAGCGAAGCTCATGCCCCAGAACATCATAGATACGAATACTACAACTATAATTATAATCTGTATCACTATAGATTTACTCCTAGTCAAAGATTTATCAATCCAGCGGGAAAGAATTTTATTAAGTCCTAGATCTAATGCTATTAAGGTCAGGGGGATCAATAGGAATAAGTACATTACGGCTCTGCCAATATTTAACGGATATCTTAACAGGTTGAATAACACAAAGAGAACTGAAACGAGAGATAAAAAAGCTATAGTATAATCAATAAGCTTTTTCAACCAATACTCACCTCGATGGCATCAATCCATATTCCAGAATCACTATCAAAATTGTAGAAGTTAAATCCTCCTCCTGCAGATGCTACTCCTCCGAGCCATCCATCAGTCTCGGCATATGCACAACCATATATGTTATAATGACCTGGCTCTACATAATATTCTAGCGTTAAGGTATGTAATTCATTATCGAACGTTTCATCTTTACCATCAAATGGTGGTACAAAGCTATAGCTTTGTGAAGTTATCTCAGCAATTGTTACTGTTTCCTATATGTTCGGCCAGTATCAATATTGTATAAATAGATGTATAGGTCTAGTTTCGCATGTGAATAAGCAGCTCCTGTAAGAGGCGGCACCCCAGAACCAGCAGCTGTTCTCATTCCTCCGTCAATTCTGAAATATATTTTCACATTAACTTTAACATTTGAAGAGATTACATATATAGCTTTATTAGTCATTAATGGAAATAGCCTAATCTTCACCTTTTGTCGTGAAAGTTTCAGTAGCTCTTTCTCGATCTCTAATAATTGGATCTTCAGCTTAGGGTCATTAGTATGCCTTAGAACAAATTTAAGGAACGATAGTGAATTATTCAAACTATACTGATCTATAGCTGGTCTTTCAACATTTAGATATACAGAATTACTTGTTGATAATTGAATACCCATTACTCTTATTCCTTGGTCTGCCCAAATAACTGCTGCCCCAGATCCATACGAGCCCATCCATATCCCATAAGCAGTAATCAATCCACTATATAGAACGACATCGTGTACGCCTAATCTGCCTCCAACCGTTCCCGATACATATGAGTATGGAATACTGAAGCCTATATCATATGGTGGTTGATATGCTGTTGTATTAGATGAATAGATAACTGGCAACACTATGATGTATATTAAAATGAATATTATACTGAACTTATAGCAACCAGTTTTCATAACTAATCCCATCCTTCAATACTTTTAATAGTGTTTTGCTTATATATACTTAATTCCTTAACACATATAAAGTTATGAACATAAAATATAAATATCATATCTAATATATTAATGATATCCTAGCAACCAGAAAATTGATTAATTCTTCAACGTGTTCTATGTTTCTAGCTATTGACGAGTCTGGTGATTTAGGTTTCGGCCCGAAATCTTCTAGGTACTTAGTATTAGCATTTACGTTTACACTTAATGTGAAAGGTATTAGAAAGACTATGAGACGTTTATTGAAGAAGCTTGTAAGGAAAAGGTTATGGCCTAAGGAGTTAAATGAGCTAAAGTTTTCATTATCAAAAGAAAAGCTTAGAGAACGGGTATAGAACCTGAAAGATACGTTAATAACTTGGATCGTGTGAGATGTATCATCCTCAATAAGATATAGGAACTACCTATTGACGTAGCAATATCTATTGTTGAGAAAAAGCTTGTTCAAAACCATTTAAGGCGAGATCCTAATAAACTATATAATTACGTGTTGGTTCATCCACTTATAGTTTATTTTATTCTACGATACAATCCTATACCATATACTACGATAAATATTGTATTAGATAAAAGACTTGGTTCTAGAGCCCTGAGTATTCTAAAACAATATGTTTCAAGAAAGTATGACTATATGAGGAGTTTTGAGAAGAGAATAAGCTATGAAGTTGACTTTAGGTTGTTGCAAAAACCATCATATTCAGAACCCCTTATATGGGTCTCAGACTATATTGCAGGCTCTGTAAATTACTACTTAGTTAAGAGGGATAGAAGATATATTGATATTATTAAGGATAAACTATTCGACTGTCTATACTTCTGGTATAATCCAAGAATATGTGATATAATTCTTGGAAGAACATAGGGGATGCCGTGGTACTTGTCATGGCCAAGCCTATCATCCGTTCCCGCGGACTTACTCCCCCATATGTTTCTAGGATATTTAAACCGAATAACTTTTAACCTCTTATGATAAATCCTTTAATTTAACACTTTTAAAATACAGTATCATACTTAATTGTTTTTAAAATATTATTTGTAGTTGCGGTGGAGTTTCTTCTAGGTTTATTGTTATTTTCTTTGCTTTGAATAATATGTCTCTTCCTATTATGCTTGGTAGTTGGGAGACTCTTTTCCATTCCTCTCCTCGGAAACGCTTATGGTGTGTAACAACATATAGTTTCTCTAGCGTTATCCTGTATTTTGTCTCTAGGTTATAGGCGTCTATAAGTTCTAGCTCAACATTTGCTGCGACGTATGTATCAGCGAACCCACCTATGCCAACCAGATCCTTCCTGGCCTTCTTTAACTTATGAAATTTACCTCCAAAAATCCTTATAGCATCACGATCTAGAAGGGCCGTAACTGATGCACCTGTATCAAACATAAAGTTTACATTATACCATTTGTTATCCACGTTAATCCTTGCTAGTATAATGAAGTATTTTCTAACACGATCATATATTCCATAAATAATCAATGTACCTACCTAGCTAGACTATTAGTTCAACAGGTTTCTCAGGGATATAATCTATAACAATATCAATTAAGTCGCCATGTTTTTTCCTCAGTCTCTCGAGAAGCTTGAAATAGTCTTGATCCTTATCAATGACCCTACCATTTCTTATAGCTATATAGTATCCCTTATATCTAGCAAGCTCGCCACTAGTATAAAGAACTGATACCTCTTCAACACTCATTATTAATCACCATACACCTGGTTAACCATAAGCTAGACCATATACCGCACTATATAATACTATATATACTGTACACCTACCTAAATATAGGTATCCAGTTTCCGAAATCCGAAATCTGGATTTTAAGAGTAGCTGAGATTGAATATCATTTAACTTTTCCAACTACATGGATTGATATAGTTAATTTCTACCATTCAAAAATAATAAAAGATGAATCCTTTGTTAAAACTCTTAGTAAAGAGGAACTAATTGAATTTAATAGAACTCTTAGTGAGATGCATGGGGCTATTTTTAAGGCTAGAGAAATAATTGCAAAAATGCTTAACACTATGAGATAAATTTGGCTTCTTTTATTTCTATGGTTGTGGTTTTAGTGTTCCGTATATGTAAGTAGATTGGTTTCTTGTTTTGGAGAATATAAGCTTTTGTAAGCTGTTTTCAGCTATTCTGATTTATTTATCTTGCTGTCTTTACTATGTAATTAAGATAAGTATCTTGGGGGTAAGTGTGAAAGGGCTTAATAGACGATATATGAAAAAAGCCATAATTGCTTTATTGCTTTTTATCTCGCTCCTCTTATACATGATAGTCGTTTATTATATAGCAAAATATTGGTCGTTCAATACTTCTCATTCATAGTCATCATAATTATTGTCTCTACAATTTATTTCTGTTTTAGAGAAATGCCGAAGGCTTATTTAGGCTTTCTAAAGGGTATATTTGACAATATAGTCAACGTATTTACGAAGGGCTTTATCATCGCACTTGTTGCAACTTCTTTATTGCTTCATATCACTACATACTTCATTAGCAATTCCTTAGAATGGTTTGGGAAATCTACAATAAACCTTATAATCTTTACCATGGCCTTGTATGGAATATATGATATGGATAAATCAACTAAAATATTTAGAGAGATCTTTGAGCTAGTTATTCAGAAGATCATGCAAAGGAAATTGGATATCCGTGCCATGGTTTCTATATTCATGATACTATCTATCGTCGGTTTATACCTAGCCATATTTACATTATACTTATATTTGAGTGTAACTTCGCTCACATTATTAACAGAACAACTAAGAGTAGAGATGATCAGCGTTATCGGGATGATCTCATTATCAATAATATTCATCTGGCATGTCGCGATATTAACAGATCACATATTTAAAGAAATTATCCTTAAAAATTTGCTAGGTTATACATATGATAGAAGAGCATTATAATATGTTAGAATATAAGCAGAGAGTAAGATTTATACATTTTATAAGTTCTAGTTTATAAATGGGTAGTACTAAAGTAGTATAGGTTAGGTATTTAATGATGCTGGTGATATCTAATGTTTAGGTTTGGCTCTAGTTCTTCTAGGTACAGTGTATATGATGTGGTTATTTATTTGCTGAAGAGACTTGGTGGTAGAGTTAAAGGTGTAAAGAAGCTTATGAAGCTAGTTTTCCTGATACAGTATGAGAGGAAAAATGAAGAGATTATTAAGTATTTATTTAAGGGTAAGCCTATTACAAGAGCTGAGTTTTACATATGGAGTTATGGCCCCCTCTCTAATGAAGTGTATGAAGTTATAGATGAGAGATTAAGAGTAGATGATAGCGATGTCCCGGTAATAATAAGGATACCATTGTTTGATACTTCTAGATCAGAAAAAATATTACCCGAACAAGTCAAGAAAAGGATCGACTTAATAGTAGAAAAATATGGCAGTCTTCACGGTTTTGAACTTGAGAAAATATCTTTAAAATTATTAGAGTTGGATGATTACAAGAAGAGCGAGTATATGGGCTCACCTATTGATGACTACATAAGGGACATATTTGGCGAGGATAAACTTAGAATAGTTGATCTATCAAAGTAGATCTTGGCTAGTCCTTAGCCTTTATTACCTGTTTATTTATTAACCACTTCATTATTGCCTTGTAAATATTTTTTCTTGCACTACGACCCATTATCTTGTTTACACGAATAACATATGGTGGGACCTTTGCCTTTTTAGGCAGCGGATTAGCCTCAAGTAAGACACCCAGTGGTATGGCTCCACAACGGCTAAGTATGGTTAATGGCTTAGGTATATCTTCGTATATATATTCAACATTAGGAAATGATGGAATACTCTCTCTTGATTTCTTATAAAGCTTTACTTCCACAAGCAAAATAAATCTGACATCCTCCTCTATGAGTATGCCTACATCATAAGTAGTTCCAACCTTTATTGGACAATCTAGTTCAGTATATTGGACAACAGGTTCAGGAATAACCCTTAATCCTTTAGTATAGAATGAACATAATACTAGTGCATTTCCAAAGATGCCCATTCCCTGTTCCAAAAGCTTAAATCTCTCATTACACCAGGCCTCCTTCTCACACCTACGCTTCATATGCCTAAGGCCATGCTCAGCCCATGAAATCAACTTCTCATAATAATTAAATGAAATACTAGTACGTTTACTATAGACCTTCAGTTCTCCAACCGCTAATGAATGCTCAATACTGTTCAAATCCATTAACACCATAAAGTTCAATACATCTACGTAAGGACGGTCTCCCAAAATATGATACCTATAGTGACTAGTGATATAAAAACTGGAGGAATGAATTTGGTGAATTACAAAATAAAAGCCTAAGTGTAAGTATTCTTGGATTCCAAGCTTAAACTCTAATACATTAGAGCACTAGGA
>CAZVWZ010000054.1:0-8442 GCA_964631195.1 uncultured Desulfurococcaceae archaeon | reverse complement strand
ACTGGTAAGACCATTACTTTACAGCAACTTACCAAATGGAGCCACGTAGATATAGCCATCTATGTTGGATGCGGTGAACGCGGCAATGAAATGGCTGATGCACTTCATAGCTTCCGTAAACTTATCGATCCACGTACTGGTAAGCCATTGGTTGAGAGAAGTGTATTCATAGCAAACACTAGTAATATGCCTGTAGCAGCTCGTGAAACAAGTGTATTCCTTGGAGCAACAATTGGCGAGTACTTCCGTGATATGGGATATCATGTGTTAATGGTTGCTGATTCAACCAGTCGATGGGCTGAGGCCATGAGGGAGATTAGTGGACGATTAGAAGAGCTTCCCGGCGAGGAAGGTTATCCAGCATACTTGGGTTCTAGATTAGCTAGTTTCTATGAGAGAAGTGGTTATGTAGAGACTCTTGGTAAGCCTGAAAGAGCTGGGAGCTTGACGATTATGGGTGCAGTCAGCCCTCCTGGTGCAGACTTTAGTGAACCAGTTACACAAGCAACTCTGCGTATAGTACGTGCACTATATGCACTTGATGTGGCTCTCGCCTATCGTAGGCATTATCCAGCTATCAACTGGCTTACAAGCTACAGTCTCTATGTAGAGAATGTTACTGATTGGTGGCATAAGGAAATAGGTGGTGAATGGAGAAGCCTTCGAGAGAACGCTCTAGCTATTCTACAAAAGGAGGCTGAGCTTGAAGAACTCGTAAGACTTGTTGGAGCAGAAGCCCTACCTGAAGAGGATAAACTTGTTCTGGAGGTTGCACGTATGATTCGTGAAGACTTTCTACAACAAAATGCTTTCCATGAGATCGATACGTATTGCCCACCTAAAAAGGCTTTACTTATGATGAAGGCTATAATGCTATTCTATGAGTATGGTCTTGAAGCTATTCGCAAGGGTATAACAGTTGATGAAATACATGGTATGGAGTGCAGGATTAAGATTGCGCGAATGAAAGAAATACCCAATATAGGTTTTGAAGACATGTTTAAACAATTATTTGATAAGATAAGAAATGAATTTGAAATAAAGATTAGAGAGGTGGGTATTATTGGTAGCCTCTAGCCTAGCTATTCGTGAATCTCCAAAGCTTGTACGTGCTCAAGGCAGTCTATTGATCGCGGAGCCTATATATGGTGTTAGCTATGGTGAAGTAGTTGAAGTAATGCTCGCCGATGGAGAGTTAAGACTTGGGCAAGTAATAGATGTTAGCCGTGATGCTATTGTAATTCAAGTTTTTGGAGGAGTTAGCGAAGTCGATCTAAGGGGTTCACGTGTTAGATATCGCGGAGAAACATTAAAATTACCAGTAGGTATTGACATGCTTGGTAGAATGTTTGATGGATTGGGAAGACCTATTGATGGAGGCCCCCCGATCGTGCCAGAAGATTATCTCGACATTAATGGTGCACCACTCAATCCAGCTGCTCGTCTACCTCCATCAGAGTTTATCGAGACTGGTATAAGTGCTATTGATGGATTGAATAGCCTTGTACGTGGACAGAAACTACCCATATTCTCTGGTTCAGGATTACCACATAACCGTATAGCTGCCCAAGTCGTTAGACAAGCACGTGTACGTGGAGAAGAAGAGCGTTTCGCAATTGTATTCGCTGCTATTGGTGTTAGTTATGACGATGCTATGTTCTTCATAGATAACTTCCGCCGTTATGGTGCATTAGAGAATACTGTTGCATTCATTAATACAGCTGATTCACCGGTTATTGAGCGTGTAGCTATTCCAAGAGTGGCATTAACTGTAGCTGAGTATTTAGCATGGAAGCATGGAATGCATGTACTAGCCATTCTCACGGATATGACAAATTATGCTGAGGCTCTCCGTGAACTTAGTGCCGCCCGTGAAGAAGTACCTAGTAGGAGAGGTTATCCTGGATACATGTATACTGATTTAGCAACTATATATGAGAGAGCTGGCAGGGTTGAGGGCCAAAAAGGTAGTGTTACCCAGATGCCTATATTGACGATGCCAGACGATGATATTACACATCCAATACCTGACCTAACAGGTTATATTACTGAGGGCCAGCTCGTACTATCTAGAGCATTATGGAGAAAGGGTATCTATCCACCATTTGACATTCTTATGAGTCTGTCACGATTAATGAAGGATGGTATTGGTGAAGGTAAGACACGTGAGGACCATCGTGGAGTATTTATGCAGCTCTATAGTGCTTATGCCGAAGGTGTTAGGCTTCGTGAATTAGCTGTTGTTGTCGGTACTGAAGCATTGTCCCCAAGAGACAAGAAGTTCCTTGAATTTGCTGATAGGTTTGAGAAGGAATTCATCGGCCAAGGAGAATATGAGAGGAGAACTATTGAGGAGACCCTTGATAAGGGATGGGAGTTGCTGTCCATATTGCCTGAGGAAGAACTTAAACATGTAAAGCTTAAGCATATTAAGAAATATCATCCAAAGTATAGAGGTAGTAAAGCTTAATTCTATTTCATGATTCTTTTAACAAGATAATATTTTGCCGCATCTTCAAAGGCTACTATGGCATCCAATGCTATACCTATATCTTCACCCCATGAAATAACTCCATGCCTAGGTATAACTACAAGCCGTGAACCCTTCAATACTTCCTCCAAAATATTATTTGCTAAATCAATTGTTCCAGGCGGAGCTGGTTTACAGATACTGACCCTGCCAACACTATATTTTATTTCTGCAAAAACTTCATCGAGCCAATCAATACCCGCCACATCAACTAATGCTGTTGATATTGGTGGATGTGCATGGAGCACCACTTTAGCATGATCTATTTTCTTATAAATCATTATATGAGCATTTATCTCTATAGATGGTTTTCTTAGACCCATATACAAGTTTCTATCAAGATCATATATTACAAGGTCATTAACTCTTAACATATGCTTAGGAATTCCTGAAGGAGTTAACCATACTAAAGAGCCTTTCCTAATGCTCCCATTACCACCACGTGGATTAGTTAATCTCTTCACAACAAGAAATTTCATAGCATCAATTAATATATATGGTTCAGTTAATATATCATTCACATATATCACCTTTTACAGCTTTATAATAGAGCCTGCCATTGCTTTAATGAGCTTTTCAGGATACTTCATAACCATGTACTCTATAAACTTTACACCGCTACAATGCAGAGGTACTACATATGTTGATACCGAAGATAAATAGTCTGCTATAGATTTAATGAATCTTTCAGGAGCACTAACTAAATGAAAACCTCCTATGATAGTATATATATCTTTACTAAAATATTCATAGATAGATGACAATACCTCTTTATAATTAGGATGCATACAGCCACTGAAGATAATTAATCCTCTATCACTATCTATAATGAGGAAATGCTCCCATGGAGGTCCATAATATGGTTTTGAGATATACACTCTTGGAAGAATTTTAATCCAGTCAATAACCTCTATCGGCACCAAACCATTCTTCATAACTATTTGTTCAAAGTATGGGCCTGCTGCATAAGGTATGTACGTCTTTGTTGATGGAGCTACCCATCCAATAAATGGTATTCCACCAGTGTGAGGAGTATGTACATGAGAGACTATAACTACATCAAGTAGACTTAAATCTATATCTAGAGACTCCGAATTATTTCTTAGAATATCTGGATTAGGCCCTGTATCAAACAGTATATAGTGGCCCATAGTCTCTATATATAACGAAATACCATGAGTAGGCTTCAGTTTAACTTCGTCAATACTTCGATCATCGACTAATACGGTAATCTCTAATTCATTCAATCTAGTTAATCCTCCAAGAACATTATCTAGGAGATAAGGAAAATATAAAACTACGTATATCACTAGAGAATCTGGAAAAATGTCTATGGAATCTAGTATGAAAGTAGCAGCATTATATAGTGGCGGAAAAGACAGTACTTATGCATTACACTGGGGGTATCTTCAAGGACTAGATATTGAATGTTTAATATCTATTTATCCAAGGGAATATTCTATGTTATTCCATTATCCAGGAATAGAGGCCACGGTTTATCAAGCGAAAGCGATGAACATCAATATTCTATATTCCAAGGCAGTAAATAATGAAGAGTATACGTTGTATAGTTTATTGAAAGAGGCAAAAGAGAGGTATAATATAAAGGGAGTTATTGCGGGCGCATTACTTAGTGATTATCAGAGAATGAGACTAGCATTTATCACAGAAAAACTTGGATTATCTCTATATACACCATTATGGAGAATTGATCAAAGAAACTACATGAAAGAGATAATTAAAAATGGGATAAAATTTATCATAACATCTGTATCTAGCTATGGATTAAGCCATAAATACATAGGTAGGATAGTCACATTAGAATTACTTAATGAAATTTTAGTCATAGCAAGTAAGTATAGATTAAGCCCAGCATTTGAAGGAGGAGAAGCAGAAACACTAGTCATTGATGCACCATTATTTAAACAAAAACTAATGATTAAAGGAAGAATTATAAAAAAGGGTCCATATGAGGCAAGATTAATAATAGACAAAATAGATCTAGGAGATCAAATCAGAATTATTATAGAAAGTAGAGATTAGTATTACTGGAAAATATTCTTCATGATTTATGTATTAAAAATCATATTTGCCTCTCTATTTGCTACCAAAGTAGTTAGCTAATACATTTGCTAGATGCTCTGGTTTAGTATACCATTTATCGTATTTGTAGTCCTTGCCTCCGATACTTACAATAATAAACTCTCCCTGATCCTTTACTGTAGCTTGGACCTTGTTATCCTTTACTAAGTAGAATATTTTTGCGCTTTTATCAACGATCTTGTAACCACTTAATTTTATTATCAGTAGTTTTTTAAGCTCCTTTATATAGTCTGACATTGCACATCACTAGTTTTTGGAAACATAGTTAATCCTTCTTAAACCTTACTCTCTAAAATAAGTTTAATGAGGAGTAAAAGAAGATAGAAAGAATAATGATCTCAATATGTTACTCCAAGCAATGCCCATTTATTTGATTCTTTACCACATATGCTTTTACCTTTTGTAGGAAGTCTTATCGGTGATTCAACAATTGTTCCTATAACTCCTTTACCAGTAATTGACTCTAGTTCTTCCGCACATTCTTCAGTACCATCCCATGGAGTTACAATTAATCCCTTTCTACCGCCTACTTCTTCAGGATTCTCAGTAATTATAACTAATTTCTTAAACTGTTCAAGAGCACGTTTATATAATGTTGCTTCAATATCTTTCCAGACATCTCTAAGCTCATTAATTAGAGAATCAATACTTACTGTTCTCTTTTCGATCCTATCTCTTCTAGCTATCGTTACAGTCCTATTCTCAAGTTCTTTTCTACCTACCTCAAGCCTTGTAGGCACACCTTTCATATCCCAATAATAATATTTCCATCCAGGTGTCCGCTCAGGATCATCATCTAAATAGCTCCTAATACCATTTTCACGAAGTAACTTATTTATCTTCCTAGCATAGTCCACAATATCTTTTTCTTCTCTTCTCGCAATAGGCACTATAACAACTTGTATTGGAGCTACTTCAGGAGGAAGAAATAGTCCTTTATTATCTCCATGAACCGCTATAACTGCTCCTAGGCTTCTCTCCGATATACCGTAACATGTCTGATATACGTATTTGAATGAACCGTCTTCGTCCATAAATCTTATATCGAATGCCTTGGAAAACCTCTGACCCAAATTAATTACTGAACCGAGTTCTAATGCCTTGCCATCCGGCATTGGCGTGATAAAGTCATAATTATATTCTGCACCACTAAATGTATCCCATGGAGGCGTAAGAACTATGAAGTATGGAATTAGAAGTGTATCATAGAACTTCTTATATATGTCTACAGCCTCCCTGATTTGTTTCTCTGCCTCTTCCATAGTAGCATGAGCTGTATGGGCTTCGATAAACGAAACTATTTCTCTAACTCTAAGGATAGGATGGGTAGCCTTAGTCTCATAACGAAATACATTGACAACTTGATACATCTTAACAGGAAGATCCTTTTTCCCTTTAATCCATATACTCCACATATAATACATAACAGTTTCACTAGTAGGCCTTACATAGAGTTTCTCACTAAATTTTCTAGTTTTAGTACCCTCGACAACAAATGTCTCACCACCGAAGCCTTCGAGAAATTCTTTTTCTTTAGCAAATAAGCTCTCAGGTATCATTGTAGGAAAATATGCTTCTTCATGGCCTGTAGCTTCCAATAGATCCCTTAATATCTTCAGTACATTTCTTAAAGCCTTATAACCGTATGGTCTCCAAACATTCATACCTTTAACGGGATATCTTATATCTACAATTTCAGCCTGTTTTAATATTTCATGATACCATTTAGCGAAATCTCGGAACTTATCGATGTCAAATAAATATTTTTTCTTTGACACTATTCACACCCACTTCGGCTAAACATTCTACTCTTATACAAGGTAATAACAGCTTGTATCTTAAATAAATTCATTTCCTTAGAGTAGATCCCATTATCCTATTGAATAGATCTAAATATTTTATCGAGCTTAATCTAATGTATTCATATAGAGCTCTTATTATCTCTTCATTGACACGTTGTCCTTGCTTAGTAATTAAATTTATTTCGAAAATCCTATTCTCATTCCCAGGACTATATATTACTTCGCTCTTTATATTTAGATCATATATTTTCTTTAATACATCCATTGCTATCATTATTTCGGGAAGTAGTTGTGTCTCAAATGATCCATTAATCTTATATGTAGCTATAGGCTTTAGAAAGTTCCTATTAAATGATTTAACGAATTTATTTAGATCCAATTTGCTTTTAATATTATATAGATCTGCCAATTTTCTAAATAAGACTCTTGTTTCAAGAGGTAAATCTATTCCTGGATTTATGGAAAACCTTTCCTTCAGGAACCTAAATGAATATATTTCATTGATAGATTTGTCGTTGATTATCCTATGTAATAATTCGAGGAGGCTTATCATAAATGGCTCAAGCTTAGGATCGATCTCACGCCCATCATCTAAGTTAGTATGATAATTAACTCTTAATTCATGAAATGTATGTAATGTAATTGAGGGAATACCATAGAGTGCAAATGAGAAACTATCAAAATATGGTTGTTCCTTTTCCAATAAGGAACTATCTATTACTCCACGATCAACTAGTTCTCTGACTATGCCGTGTAGAAATAGGTTAAATGATACATGTACCTTACTAGTAAATAATGCATCAAGGTTAATATTCAGCAAAATATTATCAAGATCGGATTTAACAAAACGGTTTTCTAAGTACTTTCTACTACCCCAAATCCAATACCAACCTCTATAACCAGGAGCACCTGACTCTTCAGCAGTAAATGATATAAGTATAGTAGTATACTTTCTATTGTTTAATCTTCTTAGTTTTTTAGAAAACTTAAGTATTATTTCAAGTCCGATGAGATCATCTGAAAAACCTGTAAACCAATGATCATGATGGACGCTATAGATTATCTCATGATCTTTAGATCCGTTATATACAGCAATAACATTATATCCATACCTACCATGATCCACTCTTGTATTAATGAAGATTCTGACACGATCGGTTCTCCTCATAAATAGCTTTAGATAATCTTCTTTAGTAATACTAACAGCAGGTATTGGTGGTGGAGCCCCATAATTAAATGGAAACCCCTCAACACCTGTAACAACTATTCTCCTATATCTTCCAGGAAGAATATCATAGAATACTACTGCTAAAGCACCAGCACTATATAATTTTAATAAAACAAATTTAGCATCATCCGGATCAGACGGGAAAGGTATAACCACTACTTTTCCATGAGGATCATTATCTAAACTTATTCGATCACCATAGTAATTAGCAAATACAATTGATGCTTCAACATCATCGGTTAAGGTATAAGGTAAGCTATAGCATTTAATCCTTTGACCACCTATTTCTAAAAAACATTCTTTCTCATACCATGTCATTACATTAACATGTTCTAGAAATACTTGATCTGCTCCATGTTCTTGAAATAAGTTTTTTAATTCCATGGCTACATTATGTTCGTCAGTAGTACCTGTTATAATTTCCTTCATAAATAATTTATTATTTAATACAATTGCTTCATTTTTCATCGCCAAATAGTCACCTAATAATAATTCTCTATTTCCTAGAATATGGATTTAAGTGGTTATTAGAAATTACTAGAACTATAGGTGTAGGAAATGGTTAAATTAATTACGACGAATATACGAGATCTTGATAAATTAATCAATACAGTAATCAATAGTGGATACAGAATTGAACAAGGAACTCATGCTGTATTGCCAGATAATAGTGAAATTGAAGAAATTTGTATTTTCAAAGGTGAAAGATTACATGGTATAGTTATTGCACATTATATCTCACAATACTATAAAGTCATAGTTGAAAATGAAAATGCCGA
>CAZVWZ010000053.1:0-8640 GCA_964631195.1 uncultured Desulfurococcaceae archaeon | reverse complement strand
GGAATATTGGCATCTCGAACTCGAAGCTGCATGGTATACTATGGAGGATATGATGCGTGTCTCTGAGGAACTGGTATCAAACATTATAGCCCGTGTCCTTGAAGAGAATAAAGCTGATCTAGAGCTTCTAAAAAGAGATCTAACGATACTCAAGAACTCGATCGAGGCTCCTTATCCAAGAATAAAATATGATGAAGCTATAGATATTCTTCAAAAGAAAGGTATATCCATAGAGTGGGGAGACGATCTCGGTGCAGATGAGGAACGCGTACTTACAATGGAGTTTGATAAGCCATTCTTCATAACACATTTCCCTAAACAGATCAAGAGTTTCTATATGAAGCTTGAAAGGGATCGGCCAGAAGTTGTCAGAGGCTTCGATCTATTGGCTCCAGAGGGCTATGGCGAGATCATTGGTGGTAGTGAGAGGGAAGATGACTATGATAAACTTTATCAGAGAATAATTGAGGAAGGCTATGATCCTAAAGACTATAAGTGGTATCTTGATCTAAGGAAATATGGTAGTGTACCACATAGTGGTTTCGGCTTAGGTATTGAGAGAATGGTTATGTGGATTGCTGGTCTTGACCATATTCGTGACGCTATACCCTTCCCAAGATTCCGTGGAAGAATATATCCATAATTTTATTTCACAACTTATTTCTATGGAGGCTAGAAACTATTGGATAAGGAATTAGGTAAAAGAATCACTTATGCTTTAAGAGAAATGCATGGAAAAATAGATCTTAGTGAGTTTATAGCACGTAGGATAAGGAGTAAGGAATTATTTGAATACGTAATTGCTGTTATGCTTAGCCAAAACACTAGCGATAGAAATGCTATAAGAGCTTATGAACGCCTTAGAGATCTATTGAAAGGCTCTATAGTTCCTGAAAAAATATTACAGAAAAGATTCGATGATATAGTTAATGCTATAAGACCAGCAGGCATGCATTATCAAAGAGCTAAAAGAATTATTGAGTTAGCTAAACTATTTAGGAATAGTGAATTTGTTAATAAAATAGTTAATGATATCATTAATATGGATGTTGAAGAGGCTAGAAAACTCTTAACTAATCTTCCCGGTATCGGTGTCAAGACTGCTGATGTAATATTACTCATGTATTTTGATAAATCAACATTTCCAGTAGATACTCATATAACTCGTATCACTAAAAGACTTGGTTATTTAGATAAATACGATTATGAAAGTATACGTAGATTTTGGATGGATATAATTAATCCAAGAAATTATCTTGAAATACATCTTCTCCTCATAACCCATGGTAGAAGAATATGTAAGTCTAGAAACCCACTATGTAATAAATGCTTACTTTCTAGATTATGTAAGTATTATGCGGGCAAGAATATATTGTAGTCGAGATTATCCCTGAAAATATTGGTTACTAACTTCATTTTCTAAACATATAATTTATATGATTAATTGACACTTAAATGTAATATGCATAGATGTTAGGATATAAATGAAAGTTTTATATATGGTTAACAATGTGAAAACATGTATAGGAATACATCGTACATTATAATACTACTTGGAGGAGGAGAACATGGATATTATAAGTGCTCTTACATCTCCATTACCATTTGTAGGATTTAGCATTTATCAATTAATAATATTCATTATATCACTAATAATAGGTATCCTCGTAGTTAAGGTAATTGCAAATATATTAAAGAGAACACTTGAGAAGGCTAAGACACCGGCATTAATAACAGGATTACTAGTAAGTATTATAAAGTCCATCGGCTACATAGTAGTAATTCTCTCTGTCTTACCGATTATAGGAGTTGATACAAGTTCGGTTGGCTTAGGCTTATCTGCTATAATTGGGTTGATTCTAGGCTTTGGATTACAAGATACATGGGCTAATATGGCTGCTGGTGTATGGCTTGCAGTTATAAGACCATTCGATAAAGGAGATTATGTTGAAGTAGCTGGATACTCTGGTGTTGTAGAAGGCATAGGTGTTATGTCTACAATCTTGAAGACATGGGATAACGTAGTTATAACTATACCTAATAGGAATATATGGGGAGCTCCAATAGTCAATTACTCACGTGAACCTATACGAAGAATAACATTGAACATAGGAGTTGCTTATGGAACAGATCTAGATAAAGCAATAAATGTAGCTATGGAAGTAATTAGGAATAATCCTAAAGTCCTATCTAATCCAGAGCCGGCAGTTGTTGTGACTGAATTAGGGGATTCATCTATAAACCTACAATTACGTGCTTGGGTTAAAAAGGAATATTTTGGTACTACTAAAGCAGAATTAATAAAGACTATCTATAAAGAGTTCGCAAAAGCAGGAATAGAAATACCATTCCCACAACTTGATGTACATATTAGGGACATGCCAAAATAGCCTTAGATCAAGATAAACATATTTATTATTTTTGAATTAATTATTTATTGCTTTTTAGAGTTTTAAAATAAATATTGGCTATAATAATCTTCTATACCCTTATTATATTATGAATAAATATGGATAATTTAATGAGAGATATACCACTCGATATAATTTAAATACTCTGGGATACGGTGAGGACAAGGATATGCCTAGGGATCGAGAGCCTTTATTGAGAAGAATTGCAAAAGAATTATTTGGTGAAGATCTTTCAAATAAGATTTGGAAACGAATAGAGATTATTGGTGACATAGCGGTAATCAGAGTACCGTTTTGGCTTAAACCGGATGATTTAAAGCCATTAGCTAATGCAATACTCGAAAGAATACCATATGTAAAAAGTGTATGGGCTGGTTTGCCGGGTGTTGCTGGTGAATACAGGCTTAGGAAATATGTGCATTTAGCTGGAGAACCAAGAAGCGAGACTGTATATAGAGAGCATGGTTGCTCATTTAAACTAGATATTACGAAAACATATGTATCGCCAAGACTCAACTATGAGCATGGTAGGATAGCAAGGCTTGTCCGTAAAGGAGAAGTTGTTACGAATATGTTTGCTGGAGTAGGTCTTTTTTCAATAATTATTGCTAAGAAGGCTTCTCCTAGAAAAGTATATAGTATTGATATCAATCCATGGGCTTACAAATACATGGTTGAAAACATTTACTTAAACAAAGTAGATAATATTGTAGTTCCACTGCTTGGTGATGCGGCAAAAGTCATTGAGGAAAAACTTGTTAACACAAGTGATCGAGTGCTGATGCCATTGCCTGAAGTAGCACTTGAATATTTAAAATACGCTATTATGGCTCTTAAAAATCGAGAAGGAATAGTCCATGTTTATCTACACATTGATGCAGCTAAGAACGAGGATCCATATGAGAAAGCAGAGATAAAGGTACTTGATAGATTAAAAGAACTATGCGTATATGGTAAAGTAGTATTTAAGAGAAAAGTTAGAATGATAGGGCCTAGAAAATATCAAATAGTACTTGATGTAATGGTTAGAAGACGACTAAGCTCTGGTCTGGAAAATTATAGATAAAGACAATTAATTAAAAACGACTTAGAAATAAGTCTGCTATTCTAACAATCTATAGTTCCATTAATATCTTATCTAATGCATCCTTAACAGTTAATCCTGCTAAAACATATAATTTTATGTTAGCTTGTTGTAATGCCATGTATGCATTAGGCCCTGGATTAGGGCCAACGACGATATCTACCTTCATATCAACAAGTTTTTGTACAGCTCTGATACCAGCTCCACTAGCAGCTCTTGCTCCAGGGTTTTCAACTATTTCGACAGATAATACATTGCCTTCATCATCAACCTCTACTACCGTAAATGTCTGAGCTCTACCAAATCTCTCTGCTATCTTATCGTCTAAACCTCCCTTATTGGTTGTAAAAGCTATTTTTATAGACATGTTCTTCACCTAGGAAAGTATATTGTAGTTGGGAATATAGGTTTACCTAACCTAGCTCCCTGGTTTTATAATGATTGGTATAAATGGCTCTATTTTTTCTGGAATATGCTTTAATTTCCAATTCTCCCAGTTTCTCAGTATTGCTAATAATTTATTACTGGTTTCAATAATTGATTTAACTACACTACTATTAGGATATGCGTAAATAACTGGTTTATTTATAGCCATAGATCTAGGTACTGCGTGATCATATGGTAGTAGTCCTAGTAATTCAATATTTTCCTTTTCGGCATATCTCATGATTTCTTGTACAAAAACCTTGTTTAAATCATATTTATTCACGATAAGTGCTGAGGGTATTCCAAAATGCTTTGTTATCTTATGAATACGTCTAAGATCACTGAAGCTAGCAGGAGTAGGTTCTGCAACTAATATAGCCATGTGTGAACCAGCTAATGAAGCGATTACTTGGCAACCAATACCAGCAGCTGCATCAACAATTATTACTCCTTTACCACCGGAGATCGATCTACCAAGGTTTTTGGCTTCTGTAACTAACTTACCTGAATTTGGTCTACCGGGTTTGATTTTACTCGATACTAATGGAAACTTATATGGAGTTTTATAGGCGATCCTTATATGTCCGGCTAAAACATTATATTTAAAGCTAATAGCTTTAACGGGACATACGAAGCTACACGTAAAGCATCCTTCGCAAATCCATGGATTAATAATGTATTTTCCGTCTTTCTCCTCAACAGCATTAAATGCGCATGAATCATAACAGTATCCACAATAAATACATTTATCATCTCGTATGGAGCCTATTCTTCCTTCGTGATACTCTATAACACGATCCCATCTGTCTATTCCAAGGACAAGGTGGAGATTAGGTGCTTCAGCATCAGCATCAATAGCTGTGACTCTATAGCCAGAGTTTCTTAATATGATGGCAAGTGAAGCTGCTATTGTCGATTTACCGACTCCTCCTTTACCACTAGCTATAACTATCTCGATCAAATCGGATGAACTCATAATATTTCATCCTCTAAAACCTGATAGATATTATAAAAGCTCTTAGAAACAATTGAATCACGGTTATAGACAACTACTGGTATACCGCGAATATAAGATTCAACTGCGTCCATGCTATATGGTATCTTAAAATATTTTTCAACACCATACATTTTCATAATCTTCAAATGATCATCTATAGGGCCTAAACCATATCGATTAATGATAACCCATACACGATAACCAAGACCGTTTACAACTTCTAATATACTTTTAAGATCATGTAGTCCAAGAGGCGTTGGTTCAGTAACTGCTATTACTAAGTCAGAATATTGTAGTGCTATAGATATGGAGCTACCCGCACCAGCACCTGTATCAATTAATAAGATCTCTTTTGCTAGTTCTCTTGCTTTTCTCTTAATAATTGCTAGGCCCGGAGGTACATGTTCTTCACCTGGTCTTAAAATACCTGTTAATAGTCTAAACATTACATTAAATTTCTTAATAATTGTTAGATAGCTATGTGCTATTACATGACCTCCTTCAATAATGGCACCGTATGGACAAGCATAATAACATGCTTTACATCCGCTACAAAGCCTTGGAAATACTATTGGAGGGTTTTTCGGAGGCATAAATATGGCTCCAGTATCACATATCTTAGCACATATTCCACATAAAGTACATTTCTTATAATCAATAAATGGTAAAAATATCCTAATATCTTCCTTATTACCAAGGTTATCTATTCCAAGTAAAACATGGTCGTTTGGAGCTTCTAAATCTAGATCGGCAAGCAAAACATCGTGCTTCTCGGCTAAAAGTACTGCTAAATTAGTTGCAACAAAACTTTTGCCAGTACCACCTTTACCGCCAGTAACACTTAATTGTATTTTACTCATTAAGTTACGTCACCTATATTAGGCTACCCTAACTATTATTATGCCGAGCTATTTAATTAATAAATCTTTTTGAAGAATTTAACTAAAGCGTCAGAACTTTCATTTACTAAACTCTGTACTATAAGCCATAAAGCTTCATTAGTTGCTTATAACTATGTATTTATAGAATCAAAGAGACGGAATTGATTATAGAGCTTCTTTCTCAACTCTTCTAAACTGGCTTCTTCAATTAGTTTTGGTATTAAAGCAGGTAACCCATTATTATTTACTTTAATGGCTTCTATTATTCCAAGTCTTTGTGTTGGTAGTAATTTAATCTTTAGAACTTTTCAACAGTATTTATAGCTTTAGCCATGACCGGATCTAATTGTTCAGCTAATTGGTCAAGTTCATCTTCAATAGCCCTTACTCCATCTTTAAAGCCCTGTTCAATAATATATATTGGGAAATACCGGTTCTCCATAACAGCTATTTTAAAACAATAGCTATTTCTAGAAATCCTACATCCTAGGGAAGTGAGAATTCCATAGATAGAGTCCATTGGTGATTTATCCTTATCGGCTGCAACTATGATTCCTACTAAGCCGTTATCCATTGATTCTATGAAATAATCATTATCAATAAGCTCTCTCAAATAATATTTAAGCCTATCATATCCTCTACAATCGATGATCACTAATATTTTACTCTTCATCTTTAATACTATAAAATCCCTCTTATGAACCATGATCTTTGATAACAGCATCCTTATGCTATAATTTAGATATTCAATACCATATTCTCTACAATCCGTGACTTTTTCTATTAAAGTCTTATATAATACAGCATCCGTTCTGCCTTCAACTAACAAGATAAATGTTCTTGCAATCTCCATACAACTACACCCTTAGATCAACCTCAAATTCTTCTCTAGCCTTAAGAGCCTCTTCATAACTGTAAAGCCTATATTTTAACTCTCCATTCTTAAGGGAAATTCTATAAATTGATATTTCCTTCCCCATATCATATTTCTTAGCCTTTCTCAGAACAAGGTCTATAAATTCTAAACTATGAGTCGTAATAAATACCTGGTTTTCTCGTTCCTTACGGCTTTTAATAATGGCTTCAGCTATAAATTCCATACTGCCAATGTGCTGATGAAGTTCAGGCTCTTCAATTAATATAATGCCTTTTTCAACACTATTAAGTAGGGCAATGTAGATAAATGCTGATTTAATTCCATCACCGAGTAAATAGAATGGTATTGAATACTTAGTCAAAATAGCCGATAAGACCCATTTATTATTCTTAGGAAGAACTTTAAACTCTTCAAGTTCGCTATACATAGTCTTAAAAACATTTACAAGATTCTTTTCAGCCTCCTTACCCCCATACTCTAAGAGAAAAGAATATACCTTTTCAGGTAAGCCGAATTCTCTAACAACATTCCAGTCAATAAAAATAATATTAGGGCTAATTTCTTTCTTGCCTGTGAATATTTTTGCAGAACCAGCACTATTAAATGATATATTTATTGAATATGTAGTGACAGATGTTCGATCTGAGTATAATATATCAGTTTTTATTAGATCTAATCCTGGCTTGGATATTATTACGGCAGTCTGAGTGTTATTAGCTATAACTGCTTCAATTTCGGCCTTACTTAGTTTCCTATGAATAATATCTTTAAGTGTATCCAGTCCATACCAGCCTCTTCGCTTTATAATGTATTCCATAGGTATTCTGCCTAGGGCGTCTAACTTGTCAAGCGTTGATACAAGATATATTGCCTCTATAATTGTTGACTTACCGGAGTTATTCCTACCTATAAATATATTTATTCCCTTGAACCCCTCTAGAGCTCCATGCATAATATTTCTTATTCCACGGAATCCCTTAATCTTGATAGACTTTATGTGAATTACTTTATCCCTATTCATGTCATTACACCACATGTTAAAGAATGTGCTTAGACATGATTATTTTAGTATTTTAATCTCTTCCTATGGTTAATACTGATAGTTTAAAGCATACTTAAATATAGAGATGAGGTATTTCGAGCTTAATTACTATTCGCTTATTTTAGCCTCTTCATCAACATTAGTTCATGTCTAATGACTATATGTGGATAGTTCTTAAAATACCTTTTATAAATATCATGACTAATCAATAGGATGAGGCTTTTAAATCCATAGTTTATAGCGATATTGAATATATAGTTCATGAATTTATTAATAGTGTCAGAATTCTTTGTCCAAAGCACTAACCTGCCTATATCCTTTCTATCCCATAAGCTCTCAATAATGAATGCAGTACCGAGATCCCTAATATATCCTTCGATACTAACTATTCTATCTTTCTCAAAAGCAAAGTCCCACCTACTTTTAACCCATGCAGTAAATGAAGAGAAAATACGTGGTGATATAAACAACATATTCTTTAAAACATTATATTCTTTAGGAAACTCCTCCATATAGTAATCATTCTCAATAAAACCAATCTTCCTAAGATCTATTTCTATATGATAAATCCTATAAGCTATGGTGTTGAGACCACATTTCTTATAAAAATCAACTACATTCTTTTCAGGCCAAACACTTAATGTGTCACAATCATGATCAATACATATGTCTTTAGCCTTCATAACCAGCGCTTTACCTATTCCTTTCTTCCTATAATCTCTATGAACCTGAAGGACATCAATAAAACCAGTTTTACCCAGTAAACCGGACTCCTCACCGATATATAGCTCAAGTTCGCCGACGACTCGATCATTTAATAAAGCGACTAATGGATATTGGTTGCTGGTAAGGACGTAATTAAGATGGATACTACATGTTTCTATAGACATCCACGGGCCTCCATGACTAAACTTATCTATAA
>CAZVWZ010000052.1:4753-9069 GCA_964631195.1 uncultured Desulfurococcaceae archaeon | reverse complement strand
TTATAATATCCCTCATATGCTCTTCATCAATAATTTCCATAAATACCAATATTAGTCTTAAACTAAGTAAATCAGGATTTATATTTCCCTGAATTCTTAGTATACCAGATTCTATTAGTTTATCTATATGTCTTTTAACAGCTACATGGCTAATACCTAGTTCATGAGCTATGTCAGTAAGGTTTTTCCTACCATCTTTAGCTAATATCGACAATATTTTCTGCCTTGTTGTACTCAATAACCCTTTGTTTATCTTAGCCACTGTAAATCGCCTCTGGATTATAACATACTAAGATAAACCATTGTAGGTCTAATCACCATAAATAACTTATCCAATAACAATGTTAAGTCTCCCATAATCTATCAACTACATATATTATTATATAAGTTTCCTAATGGAATTAAGGGCTCCTCTTAAAGCACCTCGGAATGCTGCTAACCATAATCCCAGAAGCAGAAGATATATCGATAAGCCGAAATAATCGAATACCTTTACTCCAAGTATCATATAAATGACATGTGTTGCGGCAACATACGCTCCTAGTGGGAATGTGAATGCCCACCATGTCGGTGCATATGGAAGTCCTTGTCTACCGATATAATGTATGGTCATAATTATTGCTAGCAAAAGCCACCATACACCACTGCCCCAAAATACTACTAGGAACGCCTTTAACGAATAAAGCATTTCATCATTAAATAACCCTGTATTAGTAGACAAGTTATAAAGAGCTACTGTACCAGCTCCGATGGGGCCTAAGTTAATCCACATTGTTGGAGCTAGGACGTTTGGTAGTGGTTTATGGAGAAGAAATCTATGAACACATACTGCGAGTAATGCTAGGTATATGAAGAAGCCGGAGCCCCACGATACAATATTAAGGAAAAATACGAGATCATATATTGTGCCAGAAAGTCTAGTTAGAATTATTCCTCCAGCAATAGGAATAACTATCAAACCTACGGGTGGAATAAAAATAGATGGATTAATATGCTCTAAGTGAACAGTTTCGCTTCTAAATAAGTTGTAAGGAATAATTATTCCAAAGACAAACGTTAAAATAGCTCCTACAAGCCATAGAAATAAACCAATAGTAAAGTTATTCTCCACTACAATATAGTCCATGCCAAGAATCATAAACCCTATTGGCAAAGTTGGATAGAAATTCGTTTTAACTGGATGCATTAAATCATCTAAGGCTTCTTTTTTATAAAAAATCCATCTAAGAACCCATAGAGGAGTAATAATGAGTGCGAGTAAAGTATTCAGAATAGTGAAGATAATCGATAGAGTACTTAAAATAGGTAAATAGACCGAATAGATCTTACTAGTTATAGCAAGAATGCCTGTACCCATAATACAAGCTCCATAACTAGGCGAGAAATTCTTAATAAGATCCCCGAATCCACCCATGATAAATCATCCTCGTATATTCTATTAGTATTTTTACAAAATGAAACCTAAATTATAAATATTGTGTTACAAAATGAAAATCTACCGGTAAATGATTTGGATAATAAAGGAATAAATCTTCTCGGATCTAAACACCTGTATATAATTAAGTAGGTAGTGATACACATGGTCATAACTATATGATCATTATTGATGAATATCTAACCATCTTCTCGTATTGTGCTAATGAGATAAATGATTTCCTAATTTAATGAATATAGAGATCATATTTTTATACAGGAATAAGTATTTTAATAGATTATTCCAGTGAGCCTAATTGATCTAAGAATAAATGGGAAGGACAAGATTATCGTTACTACACATATAGCATGTACTATTATGATAACGATAATGTCTATAAGGGGAAGAATTCAGATGCAGAGAACATCTTCGTAACAATATATAAAACTAAAGCTATTTTTTAAATTTTATTTTCTCTAGATATTCTTTAAGGATTTCTATATTCCATTCATGTGTTGTTCTCCTACGCTTATCAACAGGTATTCCTAGCTTAAGTGCTTCCTTGAAAGTTAATCCTACAGCTTCAAGTTCTCCTTTACTAAAACCATGTCCAATTCTTTTACCAGGATCAGCGCCTCCATACTTAATCAATCTTGGTTTTTTAACTATAGCTTTTGGCTTTTCCATTTTCTATCACCAGCTCTAATTATCATTGAGTATTAGTAGTTTAAGGGAATTAAAATGTTATTCTAAAAAGACTGATCTCTTAATGAATCATTATCGGATTAGTAAAGGGAGAGAACTTATAAATTTAACTTAGTTATGTTTAATAAGCTCCTATTCTGTATATTATAATCCGGGAGTTAATGAGCCTTGATAAAACGGGTTGTCCTTGACGTTATAATACCTAAAAGAGGCCCCTCAATAGTTGAGATCGCTGAGGGTTTATCAAGGGTTAATGGAGTTGAAGCAGTTAATATAACTGTTAAAGAAATAGACATGGAGACGGAAAATATTATAGTTGTTATAGAAGGCCATAATGTCGATTTTGAAGAAGCTACAAAGCTTATTGAAGAAATAGGCGGTGTAGTCCATAGCATTGACCAAGTTGTTGCTGGAGAGAGAATAGTAGAAGTTCCAAGGGAGATCATCGAGGAATTATAATAATAGTTGTTTCTAGTTATTTGCCAATAAAGATCTTTAATCTATCATAAGCCTCCGTATAATTATTTTTCATATTAATTAAAAGATTATTAACTTCTATCCAATGTCTTCTCACTAGATAAGGTTAATAAAATACTATACCTATATCAGATTGATGGGACTCCTGTTGAAATCTTTAATTGACATTATTGAAGAAGCAATAAGACAAACATACGTAGTTGAGGAAAATGGTAGAAAATATGTTATTAAATATTATTCTGTCGAGCCCGGCTTAGTTAAATGGTTTATAATAAAAAGCCTATCTACTCCATTGCAAATATATCCATATGTGACAAATCCAAAGGATCGTATGAATAGAGAGATCAGCTTCTTTAATATAAAGCCTGGAGAAATTAATGCACCAAAAATTATAGAGATCGACTGGAATAATTTGTTCATGAAAAGAGAATATATCGATGGAGAAATATTTCGCCCTGATATGTCCCATTTAAAGTATGTTGAACTAGCTGATACATTATCAAAAATCCATAGAGCTGAATATGCTTTAGGAGATTCAAAATATACTAACTTTATCGTTACTGATCATAGAGGTATATTTGTAGTTGATGCAGAACAAGCTATAGAAACGAATAACAAGACTCATTATTCATGGGATCTAGTAATATTTACAGTAACAATATTATACTCCTATGGATTTCTAAAGGATATAGAAGATCTATATAGCAAACTACGTTCATTCTATAGCTCATATGCTGATTATTATAGTATTGATCCATTAATTAATATTATTGATAGTGTTAGGTTAAGGACTGTTTTCTCAATATTAATTCCCTTACCGTATAATATCCAATTAATCAACATAATAAAAGAGATAACTTCTAAATGAAGTACTCATATATACTCAATGTCTAGGTTATTTTCAAGGACAAATTTTTCAATAAGTTCTCTATGTTCCTTTCTTGTACCCTTCTTTTCAACGATTATGGATCTAGGCATAGGAATCGACCGATCTATCGCTTTTGCTAGTATATATCTATTTAAGTAGGGCAAGGCATACTTAGCAAATATATGGCCATAACAATAGCCTTTCTCAAACGCTCTTTTAGTATGCTTCCTTGGATAATGTCCTCCACCTATTCCAAGAACAGGTTTACATTCCATTTCACCATTAGATAGGAATTCAATGATTGCCTCTGCAAGGACTGCATGATTTACTTTGTCAACCCATTCGTCTAACGTACTACCTATTTCAATAAATGTCAGTGGTTTATTAACTTCGGTTGGTCCATGATGCGTGGCCTCATAACTAACTTCATATTCTTCCAGTCTATCATATTCTCTAGCGTATTTTCTTAGAAGTAATAATAATGTATATGTCACTGGCGGGCTTGCTACAGCAAATGATCTAGGCTTGCCTCCATAAGGAGCTTCATTACCAGGATTACCTGTATGATGAACTGTATAGCTTTTAATCTTTTTAGCACTTCTATGCCTCGATAAAACAATGTATTTATTGACACTTGAGGGAAGTCTTTGGTCTAGGAAATCAAAATAAATAACATCTTCTCTAAAACCAGCTAATATGAATTTTTCACTGCAAAAACAAGTCTTAGAATCAATGCATATATTACAGGGCTTAGGATCAAGAAATTCTATAATCTTGCTAGCAATTCCCATGCCAGCAGGATCATTTACTGAATAAACAATACCATATAGTGCCATGGCCTCTAATCACCCA